>JBFHIK010000268.1:0-4179 GCA_041596555.1 Methanosarcina sp. | reverse complement strand
GCAGAAGTACGGGCTTGACTTCAAGGGCGAGTTTATTCCAACAGACAAGGAAATGATGGGAAAACTCTTCCAGGCAGGCTTTGACATGCTGCTTGAGTGTGGTATCTACTGTACCGACACCCACAGGATCGTAAAGTACACCGAAGACGAAATCTGGGACGCAATCAACAACGTCCAGAAAGAATTCACCCTCGGTACCGGCAGAGATGCAGTCCACGTCTCCAAGAGAGAGATAGGCGACAAGAAGAAGCCGATCGTCCAGGGCGGTCCTACAGGGTCCCCGATCTCCGAAGAAGTCTTCATGCCTGTTCACATGAGCTACGCTCTGGAAAGGGAAGTCGATACCATCGTAGACGGTGTCATGACCTCTGTCCGCGGAAAAGCCCCAATTCCAAAAAGCCCCTATGAAGTCCTGGCAGCAAAGACCGAAACCAGGCTTATCAAACAGGCATGCGCAATGGCAGGCCGCCCGGGAATGGGCATATAGGGCCCGGAGACTTCCCTGTCCGCTCAGGGAAATATAGCTGCTGACTGCGTAGGCGGGATGCAGAGCACCGACAGCCACGAAGTCTCACAGCTCAACGAACTCAAGATCGACCTCGATGCAATCTCTGTAATTGCCCACTACAACGCAAACAGCAACATCATAATGGATGAGCAGATGCCGATCTTCGGAGGATATGCAGGCGGGATTGAAGAAACCACAATCGTCGACGTTGCAACCCACATCAACGCCTTTGTCATGAGCAATGCAAGCTGGCACCTTGACGGCCCTGTCCACATCCGCTGGGGCTCCACCAACACAAGGGAAACCCTTACAATTGCAGGCTGGGCATGTGCAACCATTTCCGAGTTCACAAATATGCTCTCAGGCAATCAGTACTACCCCTGCGCAGGACCATGTACCGAGATGTGCCTCCTCGAAGCCTCTGCTCAGTCCATTACTGACACCGCATCAGGCAGAGAAATCCTCTCTGGTGTTGCAGCTGCAAAAGGTGTAGTAACCGACAAGACCACAGGTATGGAAGCCAGGATGATGGGAGAAGTTGCAAGGGCAACCGCAGGAATGGAAATCTCCGAGGTCAACAAGATCCTCAACAAGCTTGTACCCCTCTACGAGAAGAACTACGCAAGCGCCCCGGCAGGAAAGACCTTCCAGGAATGCTATGACGTAAAGACCATCACCCCAACAGAAGAATACATCCAGGTATACAACTCTGCAAGAAAGCAGCTTGAAGACCTCGGGCTTGTATTCTAAGCCGAAAGTCACAGCCTGGATTTATATTAAATAAACCGTGAGCCAGCGAGTTTTTTGCTGGCTAATTTTTTTGAAAAATCCAGGCGAACCCTGTATAAACACGCACTACAGGTTATGCGGGAAATTTTTCACGGATAGGCGAACTGATACAACAATTCAGTGTATTAAAAAAGATAGGGGGATATGAATAATGGATATGTGGACTATTATAAATGGACTGATATATCTCCTGGCTTTCGGATTGATGGGCTGGGTTCTACTCGACGCCAGCAAGATTTCGAAAAAAAGGGGCTGAGACAAAATGTCTGAAAACCATGAATCTGGAAGCCTGGTCAAGACTTTGCGGCCTTTCCATGTATGGGCTCTTGGAGTCGGGATTGTGCTGGTCGGGGAATATATGGGCTGGAACTTCACTGCCGCAAAAGGAGGAGTTCTGGGATCCCTGCTTGCCATGCTGGTTGCGGGAACCATGTATGTCATGATTGCCCTCTGCGCCAGTGAACTGGGGTCATCAACCAAACTTGCAGGAGGCCCTTACGACTGGGCGAGGCTCTTTGTAGGACCCGGGGCAGCTGCCAGTGTAGGTCTTGCGGTGTACATGGAATATATCGCCCTTGAGGCGGCAGACGCCATTGTCGTTGCATTCATTGCACAGAGCATCTTCCCGGAATTGCAGGTTTTCCCTGTAACACTGCTTGTTATTGCACTTCTGACCTTCATCAATTACCGGGGCGTCGTTGCGGCTCTAACCCTTAACTTCTTCCTGACCATGATAGCTTTCATTGCAATAGTGGTCTTCTTCTTTGCAACCGCTTTTGGAACAGTAGACATCCACCCCGAATACCTTTTCCAGGGGGCTCTGCCAAACGGCATGATAGGCCTCTTTGCAGCGCTGCAATTCGGGCCGTGGTTCTACCTGGGGATAGAAGGAGCAGCAATGTGTGCCGAAGAGTGCAAGCACCCTTCAAGAGCAGTGCCACTGGGACAACAGGCCGGAATGATCACCCTGCTCATAGGAGCGGCAATGACCCTCTACCTCTGTGCAGTGCTTATCCCTGCGGACATGCTGGGTGTTTCAGTTTATCCGCTCTTTGAAGCAGCCCAGAACAGTGGTATTTTTATCTTCATCGCCCTCCTGGGACTGGGGACGTTCCTGACCTGCGTTGCAAGTGCCAACGGTTGTGTCTGTGACGCGTCGCGCTCCTGGTTTGCACTTTCCAGGGACAACTATGTATCTTCCTGGTTCTCGGCAGTGCACCCCAGGTACAACACCCCTTACAGGGCTGTGATCTTCACCGTACCTGTTGCAATCGGATTTGCCTTTAGCGGATTCCTGGACCAGGTCATTACCTTCTCCATTATCTCGGGACTGCTCTGTTATGTCCTGATCCCCTTCTCCCTGATCCGTTTCAGGAACCTCTTCCCGGAAACAACAAGCAAAGTGCGTCCCTTTGTAAGTCCCCTGCAGCCCTTCATCGCCTACTTTGCAATCGCAATTGCCATAACGATCCTTTCGACCCTCTTCTGGGGTTACAAGTATAACCTGATCTTCGGATTCGTGTTCTACGGCATTGCGTACTTCTACTTCAGCCACAAGCATAAGACTTCAAAGGCAGAAAACAACTGGGCTGAAATGGGCTGGCCTGAACCCAAAGGTTCGGAAAATGCAAGGATGGGAAAGGAGGTGAGGGGTGTTGGAGACGAATAACCCGGCAATGGAAAGCAAGTACCACAGCAAACTAAACGGAGACACCGGCCTTATCCTGGGTATGCTTGCCCTGTTGATAGGGGTGGAAGGATTTGTCATTTACAAGATACTTTCCGAAACCTGGGAGATTGCTGGAAATTTTTACTACCTCTATGTGATCTTCGTAAGCCTTTTGGTTGTTATAGAAGCAATCGGATGCCTGAGCGTGCGCAAATCGATAAAGAACCACATGTTTGAGTTCAGGTACTACGATTGAGGAGGGTGAAAAATGGCAGAAATTTCCAAGAAAGAAAAAAGTACTCTTGCAGAGGCCTTTGACATCCTATTCATCTTCGTCCTGGCCTTTGCCTGTGTGGTTGTTCCCACGGTGCTCCAGGGAGCAGTGCTCGTTTCCTGGGACGAAGGCGGAGCAGGGATAGGCTTTGTCTGGGACCCTGTAGGCTTTTTCAGCTTCTTGCTGGTAATAATTGCTTTCTTTGTTGTGATTCTCTATCACTCGGTAAAGCACTACAGGTACTGAAAAAACTGAAAAAACTGAAAAAACTGAAAAAAAGATTTAACCAGAAGTCTGCCTGAAAGTGAAAGCAGGCAGACAATACTTTTTTAAATAAGGCAGATAATACTTTTTTAAATACAGGTATAGTTCAATTCTGCCGCATGAGCATGATCTCCCTGAAAATAAGGGATTATCCAGGGAGCAATGGAGGAATTTTTGTGGATTTGTTCCAGAAGACCCGAATCCGACTTCTGCTCAAGGGAGTATAGGCTCAGAACCCTCTATGGAGAGTACATGCACACCACTTAGGCGTATCCTGAAATCTCAGGTATGTACCTCTTTAAGAAAGTTTACTCGAGCCCCTAAACTCCTGAGAAGCATGAATTTCTGGTCCGCTTACAATAAATAATAAAAACTAATTGTATATATAATTTACTATTTGAATAGTATTTAAAGGAATATAGTATATATATTTTGTTATTTTGATAGGATGATTAATAGAAATGCTTATATAGAATAAATAGAGAGAGAAATAAACGAGGGAAAGATATAAAAGGGCATCGCAAACTGTTAAAACAAAATGCGCAAGGAAAGATAGAAAAAAGGTTTGATTTCAAAAATAAATCAGGAGAATATGGAAATCAGTTTTTCGAGCTGGATTCTCTCACTGGCAGCGTCTGTAAGCCTGGCATCGGTTTCTGAGATTTTAACAATAAG
>JBFHIK010000267.1:0-4205 GCA_041596555.1 Methanosarcina sp. | reverse complement strand
TAATCAGGAAGGATTTTATTTCCATAATGGTGATTTCCAGGAAGGACTGTCAGCCATTATGGAGCTAACCCTTTTTAGATCCTTTACTTCGAAGGGGTAAGAGGCACCTTTTTGCTCATAACCTTCAGTTTTTTAATTGCTGAGATCGTTGCCTGAGATTCCTTATAGATTTTATCTTCATAATAGCTTATGATCTCATCAACAGGAGCTGCAAGAGAATAAATTTTTATCGGGCGCCCTTTACCGGGTTTCTTTTCCGAACGTACGTTGACCCAGGACTGATTCTTCATCAGCCTCATTGCAAGACTTACTTCAGGCTGTCGTAGTCCGGTACTGATTTCAATTTCACGGGATGAAGCTTCGTCAACATTCATAAGATATGCCATAGTAGTGGCAACATTTCTTGACATCCCGAGGTTCCTTAACGTTTCAATAAAAATGTGGTCATTTTCGTCCAGCACTTTTACTTCATAATCTTTCATGATAACCCCTTCATATTCCAATTTTTATAAATTAAATCTGTCAATAATTTTTAAAATTAAATCTGTCAGCTAAAGAATATATCACGGTAATTATTATTCAGACCTTAAAAGGTAGCTTTCATAACCACCTGTTAAAACTGACACCAACTTCCAAAGTATTACACCACATGTATATTTATATGGTGCCCTATCCCGTTTTAAAATATTAAATTCAATAAAAAGCGTTTTTTCACAATCTAGCGGATTGTTTACGTTTTAAGCCCAACAATCGGTTATCAAAAACAAACATAATATATTTTAATAACCGATTACTAGAGAATCGTTTTGTGAACTTGATGGGAAGAGACGTATTGGTTCAGCAATTAAACCTGTATACGTATATAATTAGAAGGTTATTCATCTCCAACAATTAATAATGTACTCATACTATTTAAAGTTGTATATATTAAAAAGGAATTGAAAAACTTTCAATCACACCTGACATTAGAAGATCTAAAAAAATAATCAAACATCAGAGGCATAATAATCCCATTATCCAGATAAAAACCCGCGGGAATCACAACAAAACTATTATAATTTTACTGAACAAAAAAATATTAGGAGGATTACCTGACAATAAAACGTCAAGGATAATTTAGAAATGTTTATATTCTCACTTTGGCGCAAATCAAACAATTATACTGAAGAGCCACATAAAATTACAGCATTCTTCCCGACTTCTGTGAGATCTTTCATGGAAGTGTTCAATCGGAGCAAAAATGAAAAAAATAGAGAAAAAATATAAAAAATAGAGAAAAAATAGAGAAAAAATAGAGAAACTTGAGAAAAAATAGAAAAAATAGAAAAACTAAAAAATAGAAAAAGCTGAAAAAAAAACTAAAAAATATTAAAAGCTGAAAAACTGAAATTTCATTTAGCTATTTTCTTCCAGGCTTACTTTTCAGAGCTGATGTTGTTCGAGAAATCTGCTCTTCCTCAATTCTCTTTTAGTTAACCTTATTCCCCCAATCTGTTTCAAAACCATTTTGAATTCTACAATTGCGTAATACCCCATTTTAATTTTATTTGTATTTTATCTAAAAAACAATTCATGATAAAAAACTCTACAAACGAATTCAAGCATTCAAAATGCTCCACAAAAGTTAACTTAAATAAATCAGTTACAGAATACTATTAAATCAATATAAAAACAAATCAATATAAAAACTATACCAAATTGGATAAAGATTTTTCGAGAAAGAGGTATTGAAGCCCTGCTACCTCTTGAATCGGCTAACGGGATGTGTTTTTTAGTGGCAAGAGAAGTATGGAACAACAGAGTTGGATTTATTCTTGCAGCAATAGGTTCTTCAGTCGGCCTTGGAAACATCTGGAGGTTCAGCTACGTAGCATATGAAAACGGAGGAGGAGCTTTTCTGATCCCGTTTTTTGTCGCCCTTCTGACTGCAGGTATCCCCCTTATGATACTTGAGTTCGGAATTGGAAGTAAATTTCTTGGCTCAGCTCCACTTTCACTTAAAAGGGCAAATAAAAGTTTCGAATGGATAGGCTGGTGGGGTGTAATTGCCAGCTTTATAATTACGACTTATTACTCCGTAATAGTGGGCTGGAGCCTTGTCTATCTTTTAAAAGCGTTTACTCTCGGCTGGGGTGCGGACACAGGGGCCTTTTTCAATAACGAACTGTTACATGTTTCCGATTCTCCCTGGAATTTGGGGAGCTTTTCCTATCCTGTCCTTATAGGACTGCTGGTTACCTGGCTGATTATCTGGATTATCGAAAAAAAAGGTGTGCAGGCGGGAATTGAGAGGTCAAGTAAAATCTTTATTCCTCTTCTATGGGTTCTTTTAACCGTACTCGTGCTCAGAGCAATAACCCTTGAAGGCTCAATCAATGGAATAGAGTGGTACCTGAAGCCGGACTTCAGCAAACTCACGGACATAAAGGTCTGGCAGGCAGCCTATGGACAGGCGTTTTACAGCCTGAGTCTTGGCATGGCAATAATGATTACTTATTCAAGCTATCTGCCAAAAAAGAGCGATATCGTAAATAACGCTTTCATTGTCAGCCTTGCAGACGGAGCTTTCAGTTTCACAATGGGCTTTGCGATTTTCGGGACTCTCGGTTACATGGCCTATGCCAAAGGGGTCGGAATTGAAGAAGTAATAGCCCAGAGCATAGGTCTTGCCTTTGTGGTACTGCCAGAAGCCCTCAACATGCTCCCCGGATTAAAAGCCCTTACTGCAGTTGCTTTTTTCCTGTGCATCGTTATTGCAGCCCTTTCTTCCCTCATCTCCCTTGTGGAAGCGTTTGCCTCGTCAATAATGGACAAGTTTGAGATGAAAAGGAGCAGGGCAGTTGATCTCACTATCGGTTTTGGACTGCTTTTCAGCCTGATATATGCCACCAGGGCAGGGATTTACTGGCTTGATATCATAGACCACTTTATCAATACCTATGGACTGATTATAGTGGGAATCCTCGAAACCGTTGCAATCGGCTGGATCTATGGCGCAGATAAGATCAGGGAATGGGCCAATAATCATTCAGATATCAAAGCCAGGATCTGGTGGGTCATCTGCATAAAAGTGATAATCCCGGTTATCCTGCTGTATATTGTTTACACGGATACCCTGTCAAACCTGGCTACACCCTATGAAGGTTATGATCCTGCAGCCCTGATGATCGGAGCCGGAGTAATTGTCCTTGGAATTCTCATATCTTTCCTTATGCCTTTTATCAATAAGGAGGTGAAATAAAATGGCGCTCTCAACAGGCAGCTTTCTGATGGCTGTTTTCGGGTTCACAATCCTTTACGGAGGGCTGGGGTTCTGCCTGAGCATAGCCCTGAGAAAAAGGATACCCTGAAAAGAAAGGTGGAGAAATTGAGTTAAAAATAAAATTCAGGTATATAACGAAGAAAATACGAATCTATCCTACTGAAGAACAGGTTAATGTTCTTTGGAAATTATCAGATAAATGTCGGGTAGTGTATAACTTCGCTCTTGCAGACCGAAAGGATGCTTATGATAAGGAAAAACGTTCTGTAAAATATACAGAACAACAAAATAAGCTTCCTGACTTCAAAAAACGTTATCCTGAATATAATGTTGTGTATTCAAAAACGCTTCAAGGGATCTTAAAAAAACTTGATAGTAGTTATAACTCTTTCTTTGGACATCATAAGAATGGAGATAAGAAAGCAAGACCTCCAAATTTCAAAGGTAGAAATTATCTTATGACAATTCCATATAACCAGAGTGGTTTCAAAATTGAAGATGGTATCATTACATTTTCACATAAGGTAAGTAATGTGCCTTTATCCTTTGAAATAGGTAACTTAGCTGAAGATCTCAATGTAAAACAGGTTGAAATAGTTAATGATAATCCCTATAAAGCAAGAGGTAAATTTTTTCTCTTTATTGCTTATGATGTAGAGATTGAAGATACTTATTTTGATAATGGGATTTATCAGGCTATTGATTTAGGCATTACAAAAATAGTTACTGCTATCAACACCGAAGGTAAATTCTTTGAGGTAAAAACCCCTAGACCGGATAATTACTGGAATCAAAAAATTGATGCAGCTAAATCCAGAAGGGATCATTGCATTGGTGTTAAAAAAGGTTCTGTAAAAAGCAGGAGATTTTTGAGAATAGCCAGAGCAGTTACAAAGATGAGTAAAAAGAAAGCAAATCAAGTAAAGGATTTCCAGCATAAACT
>JBFHIK010000266.1:0-4219 GCA_041596555.1 Methanosarcina sp. | reverse complement strand
CGTGAGGCTATCAGGGACATGGTACAGAAAAAGGCTGGCTGGGTATGGGAAAAGCTTGACTGGTTTGAAGCAAACCGGCTGCCAGGCCAGGAGAAGCGGTACATCGACGGTGAAATGTATCTCTATCTCGGCAAAGAATATCCCCTGAAAATCCTTCACGATGCCGGAACTAAAATGCCTCTTGCTTCCCTTAACGGGTCTGAACTTATCGCCCTCATTCCTGAAAAAGTGTCTGAAGAACTGAAGCCAGCCCTGGTAAAAAAGGCGGTCTGGAGTTTTTACAGCGATTGCGCCGAATCAAATGTTGACAGGCTCCTGAAAGTTTATTCGGAAAAACTGAACCTGAACCCTCCGGCTTTTAAGGTAAAGCACCAGAAGAGACGTTGGGGAAGCTGCTCTGCAGACAATGTTCTCAGGATTAATTTTCAGCTTATGATGGCTCCACCTGAACAGCTTGAGTACGTGGTTGTGCATGAGCTATGTCACGCAAAGGAGAAAAACCATTCTGCCAGGTTCTGGAAACTGGTTGGGGAACTCATGCCCGGTTATGAGGTACACAGGAAGAGCCTGAAAAAAGACGGCTGGAGATATGTACTTTAATGTCTGTGATTCAACTGTGTTCAGGTCTGTGTTTAAGGTCCGTGCCTAAGTTTTTTTAATAAAGTGTCTTGATTTTTTTAGTTCTTAGTTTTTTTAGTATTTGGTTTTTAGTTTTTTAGTTTTTGGTTTTTATTTCTAACCCTGATTTTTTTCAATTTTATTCTCTTTTTCAGTATTTTCGCTTTTTGGGAGATATGAACCATTAAATACTTTTACACAGTCCTACTTTATAGGGTATTTATGACTAATTCGGAAAATAAGAATTTTAAATATCTGCTTTTCTTTTTCATCGGGATATTTACTTTTTTCCTGAGTGGATACGTTCTGAGAGGAATTCATCCTCCCACGTCAATTTATTTTATGTTCGTGATATACGGGGTACTCTTTGCAGGCGGGCTGTTAGTTTCAAGGGAAAGGTCTTCGGGTTTTATCCTGAAAGCATTTGCGGTTTCCTTTACAGCCCTTCTCCTGATCTCCATAGCTTTCTTTGCCCTTGGAGCTCTCAGCCATGAGTATTCCAAATCTATGGGAGCTTATAAACTGGAATTTGCACCTGATGAATTTGTTATCGTGACAGAAGAGGAACTGGTTGAATATCCTGCATTGAAAAGAGCTGTTGAATCCCCGGGAGAGGACTTTAGTGTGGATCCTGAGGAATGGGAACGAACAAGTGATTTCCTTCGCGAAAAAGGGGCTTATGAAATAAAAGTAGGGAATGATTATTATATAGTCTATTTCATGACAGCCTGATATCCTTCCTGCAACCTGAAAATTGTTGGAAAGGATTGATGTCAATCCTTTTTTGATTCAATCCTCTTTAAATAATAAAGTGCAAACTGCAGCAGAACTAAATTCCTATTATCATTTTTGATTCCGGGGCTCGTAAGAGGTGTGAGCCGGCAGGCTCTGGTAAAAATTGTTCCTTTTCTGCTGAAACCGGTTCTTCATAATCTGCAGGTGTGAGCACTACGGTTAATTGTGTCTTCAGTTACACTTATCTCCTCATGCCCGCACAGAGTACATTTATAATATCTTCTGGTTATTCTCTTATTTCCAATCTCTTTTACATCAGGTTTCTTGAATTCTACAACCGCGCCTGGTAAGTTGCATTTTTTACACTCAATATTTTTCAGATGAATTACAGGCAGCATCTCCCCTTTTTCTGTAAAGATATTCTCAGGTCCTTCTCTTGTATCTACATTCCCGCAGTGCCTGCATTTCCAGTGTCTTGTAACCGTTAAGGTGTAGTCCCCTGAGTTGCTTGTTTCCTTCATAATTGGCTCACCTATTTCTTCATAGGCAAGCTTATTCCCACATTCTCTGCAAAAAGTGTCCTGATAATATTCCAGCACATTTTGTATGCATAAAGAGATAATGATTGAAACCAGAGATACCATTATACCAGGAATATAAAACCAGTCTGAGGTTTCATTATCCAGGAAATTAATTGTTGTGCCCAGAGCTATAGTTATACAGAGAAGGACGAAAATTTTGCTCATTATTTCAAGGGTTTTTTCATCAAAAGCGTTTATTAAAAACAGAGAAACACTTTTGAACCTGTGTCTCTTAAATTCAACTGTGCCAGTAAATATATGAACATCGAGGGTTTGTTCGCAGCTGTTATTTTTAATGTATTTCTTTTCTAAAAGATAAGTTTCGAGGTTACCAAACTCAGATTGATGGTACAATTTAAAAGCGCCTTCTGTCCTTCTTTAATTATACTTCTTTAATATTGCTGCATGTGTACTATTTTCATGTGTACTATCTTCTTTACTTTCTCAATTGTTAAAAAAATTGCTATTTTAATCGGCGGCAGCTTTCTGTATATATAATTTACGTATGTCAGCTCCTGGCATCGTATTCAAAAATATAAAGATTTCTTCTCACGATCAGACAACTAATTAAGATCGCATAACCTAAAAAAGGTGCAGAAAAATTGCTGAAAGGAATAATTTTTATCTGATTTCTTTATAAAAAGTTTACCGGTATGCCTGAAACCTTAATGCATACCGGAATAATTTTTTTTTCAGCTTAATTTTTACCCTTTAAACCTCATCGGGTTCCGGAACATACCAGTCACTGTTATCTTCATTTCCCTGGTCGTCAGGTTCAGAAATATCCCAGTCTGTGTTTTCATCAGGTTCCCCAGTATTTTCAAATTCCTCACCGGAAGTGGGGGTTAACTGCTGAGAAATTTCTGTTATGTTTAAGCTGACGTTTTCAGAATAGTTTTCTTCTCCACCATACCATCTTGCAGGCAGTTGATAGTTAAGGTCGCTTCTGTATGTTTCTGGAAGGAAGATACGGGTCCCCCTATCCTGAAGGGCTGTAACAAATCCCGGGTCAACAGCATCAAGCCTTTCTTTGCATACTGAAGCATCCTCGTATTCCCTTATGCGGTAGTGGGCAAAACGCTTGTTATAAAGGGCAGAAGGTGCATTGGGGTTGATTTTAAGAGCCTCGTCATAAGAATTGATCGACTCATTAATGTCCCCCATTACATTGTATAGATACCCCTTATTATAACATGCCGTTATGCAGTCCGGTTTTAATTGTACCACTTTATTAAAGCATTCAAGGGCAGCATTGTTACTGCTTATTGCGAAATAAGCGCATCCTTTGAAATACCAGGCTGCGGCATTTTCTGGAGCATACTCAAGAGATTTGTCATAGCTGGCAATTGCTTCCTGATACCTTTCCATTTTAGATAAAGCAAAACCCCTGTTATTAATCGCATCAACATTTGTCGGGTCCAGAGTAAGAATCTGGTCATAACAGGCGACTGCTGCTTCGAAATCTCCCATAGCTTCCAGAGCCTTGCCCTGCCGGTACATTATTTCTCTGTTCTCAGGCGTAATCTTGAGAATCTTCCCATATGTTGAAGCAGCTTCCTCATACCTTTCAAGTTCTTCATACAAAGAGGCTTTTTCAGCCAGCACCTTTGAATTTACAGGGTCAAGCTGCAGGATTTTATCGTAATCCTCCAGCGCTGCTTCCTGCCTTCCGGATCTGGCTAAAGCGAACGCTCGACCCTCCAGAGCCTCTATGTTTTCCGGCTCCAGTTCAAGAAGAGGGGTGAAACAGGAAACTGCTTCCTCGTACCTGCCAAGGCTTACAAGGGCCAGAGATTTTCCCTGGAGGGCTTCAGGATCACTGGAGTTAAGAGCAAGTAACTGCTCATAGTAAGCAACTGCTTCTTCAGATCTTCCAAGGGTACTCGAGGTAGACGCTATCCCATACCAGGCATTGCTTGACTTCGGGTCAAGATCAAGGGCTTTTTTGTAACACTCCAGAGCTTCCTCGCTTCTTCCGAGTTTGTCAAGGACAGAGCCTTTTTCATACCAGGTCTCGGTGCGTACAGGATTGAGTGTAAGAGCCATTTCGTAAGAATAAAGTGCGTCCTCGTACATCTCAAGTTTGCTGTATGTTGAAGCTTCACCGTACCATGCCGCATCGTAACTGAATTCCGGACTCAGGGAGTTAAAGTTCCCTGAAAGATCCGAGCTATCTTCAGGACTTGAATATTTGTAACCTAGAAGGTAAGACCAGAAACCTCCTGTAATTGCCCTTTGTGGGCTGACAGCCCGATTTTTACCTTCAACTGGCATGGAAATCGAGT
>JBFHIK010000265.1:0-4222 GCA_041596555.1 Methanosarcina sp. | reverse complement strand
CAACCACATGTACAGGAGGCATGAAAAACTCCTGTCCATAGGAGATGACTACTGGCTTGAGGACGAAAAAGGAGAGAGAGCTTTCTATGTGGATGGAAAGGCGCTCCGCCTGCGTAATACCCTGATTTTCAAAGATGCGCAGGGCAACGATCTTTATAAAATCCAGGAAAGGTTACTCAAGATCAGGGACACAATGGATATCAAGCGGGCAGGTGGAGGTGTGGCTGCAACAGTCAAAAAAGCCCTCATTACCATCCTGCGGGATAAGTGGAAAGTTGAAGTTCCAGACGGACCTGATATGGAAATCCAGGGCAATATTCTGGACCATGAGTACAGGATTGATTCCAGAGGACAGCTAATTGCAGAAGTCTCAAAAAAATGGTTCAGTATAAGGGATACATATGGAGTGGAGATTGCGCCCGGACAGGACGATGCGCTGATCCTGGCGATTACGGCTGCGATTGACCAGATGGAACATAATGACTGATCCAATTAACCTGAGAGCCTTCCAGCAGTACGAAATAAAGTGTAAAAAATGATGAGTAAAGCCTGATTGCCGATCAAAATATTCCATCTCCGGGGAGAAGTATACCGGGCCAGACTAGATGTGGATAAGGTTACCTTAATGAAATGATTATTTCACCGTTTAACAGCCAACTGAACTGCAGAAAGAACCGAACTGCAGAAAGAATCTCTGATTAATGCCGTGAAATCTTTTTTCTATCAGCGGTAGCTTTTCAGCAGGTTTTCAAGGAAAACCCAGACTTTTTCAATAGAGGGGATGTAAATCCTTTCTGCCGGGGAATGAGGGTCTTTAATCGTCGGGCCAAGAGAAATCATTTCCATACACGTGCATTTCGAGCCGATTACTCCACACTCGAGCCCGGCGTGCACTACCTCAATCTCAGGTTCTTTTTCGAAGGTCCGGATGTAAACCTGTTTGCATCTGGAAATCAGCCCTGATTCAAGGTCAGGCTCCCAGGCAGGGTACCCGGCTTCGTGTTCAACCTCTGCTCCTGCGAGCTTTGCCACAGCTTCCACTTTTCCGGTAATTTCAGTCAGCCTGGACATGACAGAACTGCGCTGGCTTGAGAGGATTTTTATCCCGGTTTCCCCGGTCCGTACGGTTGCAAGGTTGTTTGAGGTCTCCACAAGTCCGGGGATCCTGTCCGACAGCCTGTAGACCCCGTGGGGCATGGCAAGGAGCAGCCCGAGGAGCTTCTCTTCTGTCCCGGAAGAAAAGGCCCTGTTTGCAGGAGCTTCCTTTCTGGTAACTTTCCCTTCGGAATTTTCAAACACGATTCCATTTTCAACTTCCATGAAAGTCAAAACAAGGTCAGGGTCTGTTTTCGCATATTCAGACCTGAAAGTTCTCCCGAATTCTGAAACAAGTCTCTCTGCCTGCTCAAATTTTGCCCTGTCCAGAGCCACAAAAGCATCCGTAAAATTAGGGATGGCATTGTGGGTACTCCCCCCGCTTAGAAAGACCAGCCTGATGTAATCCTTTCCCACCTGCTCCTGAAGCCCGGCAAACACTCTGGCGAGAAGCTGTATCCCGTTAGCCCGCTGCCTGTGGATTTCAACTCCGGAATGTCCCCCTTCAAGCCCCTCTACCACGAGCTTGCAGAGCCCAAACCGGCAACTTTTTCCATACTCAAAAGTTTCCCACTCAAGCGGCAGCGTGATCCGGGTATTCTTCCCTCCGGCACACCCTGCGATAAATACCCCTTCATCCTCTGAGTCCAGGTTCAGCAGAATTTTGCCCTCGATAAATCCCTTTTCAAGCCCCATAACCCCTGTCAATCCGGTCTCTTCGTCCACCGTAAAGAGCAGTTCCAGAGGTGGGTGCTCAATCTCCCCATTCTTCCCTGCCTCTGCCAGCACCAGCCCCATGGCAAGTGCAATCCCGTTGTCCGCTCCTATTGAGGTCCCATCTCCCCTCAGCCAGTCCCCGTCATACACGCACCTGACCGGGTCCCTGGAAAAGTCATGTTTTGAGTCTTTGCTCTTCTCGCAGACCATGTCCATGTGCCCCTGCATTACAATAACAGGAGAATTCTCATACCCGGGGGTAGCCGGGACTTTGATGAGGACATTTTTTACTGCATCGGTTTTTACTTCAAAACCTTTCGTTTTGGCCCATTCCTGCAGCCAGATGGCAATCTTTTCTTCGTGCCGGGAACAGCGTGGGATTTTATTGATTTCTTCAAAGGTTTTCAGAATTTGTAGGGTTTTCGGGTGCATGGGGGATCAGCTCGAGTTTTATGAAGATTAGTAGATGTAAACCGTATTAAAATCACTCATATATCATTTAATTATGTTATACGTAAAACCAAAAAAGAAGATTAATAAGTTGTGCTGCCCGGACCGCTGATTGACAGATTTCATTAATATCAGGAGGGATTTCGTGAACATTAGACATTTTTCGCTTTTTTTGAGTTCCTCATGTTGAGCTCAGGGTACATGAGTTGTTTTTGTTAATGTTAAAGGAAAATTAATATTAAGAAATTTAACGTTCTCCGGGGTAAGGAAGATTGTGGTTTTATCGAAATGCATTACATAAAGTTCTTCAGCCCGTCGTACAAAATTTTTGGTTAGTTATGGAAAATTATCATTACAGAATTTTGTATTAGATCACCATAATAAAATTTGGTTTTATTACAACTTTCTATATATATATTTTTTTTAATTCGAGGAGGTCTGCTTGATTATGTAGTAAGAATATGTTTAGGAAAATAACTGTTTAATTATATATTCTGACAATTAATACATACGAAATGTAAAGTAGGTTCATAAATACAACATTACGGCTCTATTAAAAATTAAATATAAAGTTCCAGACTTACTCTATTATAGCAAGAAATAAAACCTTAAAAATAGAAAAAGGTCCGTTTTTCTAAATTCCACGAAATTAAAGCTGAGAATCTATTGAAGATTGATGCTTCGCGTCCAAAAAAAAATTATGAAATAGAAGTAAGTTGCCGGATAATTAAATATTGATTAACAGTGACTGTCTTCTCAACTCCGGCAGATACCCTTCTTTATGTAAGGCTACTTTATATTCATTTGCTGCTCGGCATAATTTGTAGGTGTAGTTTATGCAATTGGTACCTGCTTCTCCTTTAAAAAGCAGCTTTTCTGTTTTCTCCAGAAATTCGGAGTAGGGAAATATCATTTCTTCTTTGGTATGCAGGAAGAGAACTGAAAAGTCTCTGTGAATGCCCATGCTTCTTCTAAGCAGTTCAACATTCAGGTGGTCCTCAGAAAGATAGGGAGAGAATTTCACAAACGTATAAAAGTCTGCAATATTCTGATCTAAAGACTTTAGGATCAAGTATAAGGCATTATCTGTTTTTGGAAAAGGCATATCCGGCAGACTGAGGTATTCCTCTTCGAATTCCTCGTTTTCTGCCAGGTTTTGATTTTGGGTTGGGTCGCGGTTTATGTTATCACCTTATTTTGACATTTTATTTTTAGTCAATGGTCTGGTAGTTTCTGTTTTTTTATAAAGGGTTTAATTATTTTATCCTTGAGGTAAACCTTAATAGATAGATTGTAGGGTCAATCAGTTCATCCTTGAGGTAAACCTTAAAAGATAGATTTGTACTCTCATGCTTATCGCATTTGATATTTTGCGGCTCAATCTACATTTTTACAGTTCAAAAATCCCATAATAAATGTAGATAAGTATAAGCTGTTTTGCGATAAACACTATGAATTTAATTTAACACTTAGAATGTTATATCTCCTCATATATAATATTTAGTCATTATATAACAATTAAAATATACTTAGAAAATCTTCTTCTCCCGGTCCCACAAAAATTTCCACTACAAAATTGTGTCTTAATACAACTTTCTAAATATAATTAATGATATTTAACAATTTTAATTAAAAATTGCACTTTCCAAACTGGTGTATCGATTCCAAAATTTGAGAATAAACCACGTATAAACACAGATGAACACTGATGGCTGTAATCCGTGTTTATCCGGTCCATCCGTGATTCTTGTTTGTGAATATACTTTGGAATCGAAGTACTGGAGCAAAAATCAGACTATTATACTAGGACGGGAAAAAATAAAAACGTTAGCATTAACCATATTAAAAGGAAGTTGACGGCTGTATCCCATGTTTGAAAACACGGGGATTAGCCTTAAACACTCCTAAAATCTCATGATCTTCTTAACTGCTACGAACTCTCTTACAAATATATCCCCCT
>JBFHIK010000264.1:0-4233 GCA_041596555.1 Methanosarcina sp. | reverse complement strand
GAGAATGGCTTTGTCCTTCTTGTAATACAAACCATGACAGAGATATTAATGCAGCCATCAACATTAAACAATTTGCAATTAATAATCTAATCACCTCTGGAACAGAGGGTAGAGCCTGTGGAGTTATTCTCAAAAGAGAGAGCCATGAAGCAGGATGCCCGTCATTTCAATGATGGGTAGTTCACAGATTTATTCCATGACAATGTTTATACGTAAAACGGAAGTAATGTCTCAAAAGAAAATAGTTAATATTAGTTAATATTAACCTGAGAATCGGTTTATATCTCTGAACTCTTAATCAGGGAAAAAGTAATTAGCTTTGTTTCCCTTTGGTATACCGGAAGAGGAAAAGAACGCCGTTTATTAAGACTGCATGAGAATATTAGAATTATTCATGATTTCATCTGGAGCACCTGGAAGCAGTTTATCTGGGAGTTGCAGAGTCTGACTGCGGTAAGATCCTTTACAGGCAAAGATCGTACGTAATAAATTGGCTGAGAAGCTGTCAGTTTATTGTAATACTTTGAAATATTGTCAAATAATGAGTTAATTTTTCTGGTAATTCAGATAAGTATAATTACCATAATAGAAATTAGCAGAATGGAACTATGTCAAATTACCTTCCTTGAGCAAAGCAAGTATCTCCTTAAGCTCATTAATTTAGGAATTAACTCTTAGAACTGCCTCATGAAATTACCAGTTTGAAGATCCATTTCCCGGGATAAATACCTTAGAAACATTAATCTGGTTAATTTTTTCCCTGGATTACACTCTTTAAATTCATTAACTCAGGACCAATCCAAATAATTGGTTCTTTAAATGTCTTGATTTAAAAATCAACTTTTTAAATCCATTCATTAGGGTCATTTATGAAATTGTTGAATTAAAGGTCACTTCTCAGATTCATTGAATCAGGAATTATTCATAGGATCAACTGAATAAGAGATAAATTATAAAAAATTCATTCAGGTAAGTATTGAAGTGAGTTCCATACCTGATCAACTGGAATATGGAAAATACTGAAATGAAGGAAAATAAACTGTTGGAATATAAAGACAAACCATTCGAATCTGAAAATAGGTCATTTGAATCTGAATAAACAGGGTTATTGGATATAGGAAATAGGTTAGTAAAGTCATTTAAAGGTAAAAGCTTACCCTTAATTCAAAATATGTTTGGAATAAGGCTTTTTAAGAAATAGTTGTGACTAAGGAAGGATACTGAAAGTGCCTGTTAATCAAACCTGGAACCGGAATTCTCTCAATGGGTCGGATCTCTCAATGGGTCGGAAAGCCCTTAATGGGTCGGAAAGCCCTTTGAAAATCTGTATTGCATGAGAACAGTATCAGTGAGTGGCAGTTTCCGGGAATTCTGGCAGGTCATAATATTTATATACTGAAACAAATATATATTTAAAGTGGTATTCTTCTGATAGGAACTTCAGCCTGGTGTATTATCATCCAGGGGATTATTTCTTCAAGGGTATAAGAGGTAGCTTTTAGAAGTGACTTTTCTAAAATGATTCTATACTTCTCTACTATACCGTTTACATTCATGGTCATTTATTTAAGCCCGTTACCTGATTCGTTTTGAGGTTTCGGTTTCACAAGGATTAAAAATTAAAAAATTAAATAAGAGGTTAAAAAATATGACTGAAATAGGAATTGTCGCAGTCGGTGGCTACAATGAAATGGGCCGCAATATGACTGCTATCATTATAGGTGAAGATATTGTCATTCTGGATATGGGTCTCCGGCTTGATCGGGTTCAAATTCATGAAGATGTTGAAATTGACAAGATGCATTCTCTTGAACTGATTGAGATGGGTGCAATTCCTGATGATACTATCATGAAAGAAATCAATGGGACTGTCAGGGCAATCGTCTGTACTCACGGGCACCTTGATCACGTAGGTGCGATTCCGAAACTTGCCCACAGGTATAATGCCCCTATACTTGCCACTCCCTATACTGCAGCTATCATCAAACAGCAGATCGATTCTGAGCGCAAGTTTGAGGTCTGCAACAGGGTTATTCCTTTACAGGCAGGTGGAACCTACCAGGTTACGGAAGATATTTCTATAGAATTCATCAGGGTCCAGCACAGCATTATCGATTGTGTACTTGCAGCTGTGCACACTCCAGCAGGCGCTGTTCTTTATGCCTGTGATTTTAAGCTGGACAGGACTCCTACTATGGGCGATGCTCCTGATTTCGAGCGCTTCAAATCCCTCGGGAAGGAAGGGGTTATTGCAATGATTACAGAAAGCACAAATGCAGGGCGCTCAGGAAAAACCCCCTCGGAACAGATCGCAAAGGACATGGTCAGGGATGTACTGCTCGGGACAGAAGAATCCGATGTGGGCATGATCATTACGACTTTTGCCTCTCACATTGCCAGACTCAAAGCGATTATCGAGGCTGCCGAGGAAATGGGCAGAATTCCGGTGCTTATGGGGCGCTCTATGGAACGTTATGTGAGTGCAGCCCGGGACGTAGGCTACCTTGACCTGCCCTCCAACGTGGAGATTTACGGCATGAGAAAAGATGTCGACAGGGCGTTCAAGCGCATCATGCAGGAAGGCAAGAACAAGTATCTGCCTATTGTTACAGGACACCAGGGAGAGCCAGGCTCCATTCTCGTGCGGGTTGCAAATGGGGAAACGCCTTACGCAATCGAGCCGGGAGACCGGATCATCTTCTCCGCAAATGTAATCCCGAGCCCAATGACTCAGGCAAACCGTTATGCTCTTGAGACCAAACTCAGGATGAGGGGCGGCAGGATCTATGACGATGTTCACGTATCAGGGCACGCTTACAGAGAAGATCACTGGGAGCTTTTGCGAATGGTAAATCCTGAGCATGTTATTCCTGCTCATGGAAATATGGAAATGCATGGACACTACATCGAGATGGCAGAAGATGCGGGGTATGTACTCGGAGATACCGTACACCTTCTTCGAAACGGCGAAGTGTTATATATAGAAGAGTAATCCTATAATGAAAACCCCCATGTTTTCTCGTGATGCTTATGATGCTTATTGATGAGATAAAAAAAAGAAGTTCCCATGTTGATGCTGCAATTGACGAACTTCTTCCAATAACCCGTCCCGAGGAGCTGTATAAAGCTTCTCGCTATCTCGTGGACGCAGGCGGAAAGCGCCTTCGTCCGGCAGTCCTTATCCTGGCGGCAGAAGCTGTCGGCTCCGATCTCAAGTCCGTTTTGCCTGCAGCGGTGGCAGTGGAACTTGTACATAATTTCACCCTGATCCATGATGATATTATGGATAAGGATGACATCCGCAGGGGGATGCCGGCAGTCCATGTTAAATGGGGTGAAGCCGGGGCTATCCTTGCCGGAGATACCCTTTACTCTAAAGCTTTTGAGATTCTTTCAAAGGTCGAAAATGAACCTGTAAGGATTTTAAAGTGCATGGATGTCCTCTCGAAGACCTGTACTGAAATCTGTGAAGGGCAGTGGCTTGACATGGATTTTGAAACATGGGACAGGGTGACGGAACTTGAGTACATCGAAATGGTGGAAAAGAAGACCTCCGTTCTTTACGCAGCCGCAGCCAAGATCGGGGCTCTCCTCGGTGGAGCCTCGGACGAAGTTGCTGAGGCTTTATCCGAATATGGGCGCCTTATAGGAATTGGCTTCCAGATGTACGATGACGTCCTGGACATGGTTTCTCCTGAAGAAGTGCTCGGAAAGGTGAGAGGCAGTGACCTTATGGAAGGGAAGTATACCCTGATCGTCATTGATGCTTTCGGGAAAGGTGTAAATCTGGACATATTTGGGAAAGGGGAAGCCACTCTCGAAGAAACTGAAGCAGCCGTCCTGACTCTGACAGAATGTGGGTCCCTCGATTACGTAAAAAATCTTGCAATCTCATATATCAATCAAGGCAAGGCAAAACTGGATGTCCTCAGGGACTGTCCTGAAAAAGAACTTCTCCTCCAGATTGCCGACTATATGATTGCAAGGGAATACTGAAGTTTCTGAAAATTTATTTTTCTTGAAGGATTGCAGCAGATTCTGCTGCAATTCGAGAATTCTTTCTTACTATAGCAGATTCTGCTGCAATTCGAGAATTCTTTCTTACTATTTTTCTGGTTTTTTGAGGCTGATGCCATAAGACTAAATCAGTTTTTCAGGGTTTGAAGGCGAGGCTGGATATGGGTTAGACGCTCTGCTCCAGGGAACCATTTTATAAAAGAAGAAAAAGGCAGG
>JBFHIK010000263.1:0-4299 GCA_041596555.1 Methanosarcina sp. | reverse complement strand
CACTTGAGGTATCATCACTTGAGGTATCATCACTTGAGGAATCATCACTTGAGGTATCATCACTTGAGGTATCATCACTTGAGGTATCATCACTTGAGGAATCATCACTTGAGGAATCATCACTTGATGTGTCAGCGTTTGATGAATCATCGGTTCCAGTACTCGAGTCTCCTGTGTCCGGACTTCCGCTGTCTCCGCCTATTTCATCTGCAGCAGATGCCATTCCAGGAGCCATTCCTGGAATTATTAGCATTACTAATAGTACATAAATTAAAGAATTTAAAAAACCAGTTTTCATTTTTTTAGGCCTCCGGCCACACAGACGTAAACAAAGGTCTCTGGTACCCAGTAAGTCATTGACAATTCATTATATTATTTATATAAACCACATAGAAGTAAACAAAGGTCTCTGGTATTCAGTAAGTCATTGACAATTTATTATATTATTCATATAAACAAAATTTAGACTCTCGTTTTAACTAAATTTTTCCAATACATGGCTTTCAAAACAAAGATGTTGTTTAAAAACGTAACTTATTGTCTTACTAACACAGAGTAAGATAATATTTAAGGCATATTAGATTTTAAAGAGAATTTGTTTCCAAATTTTGGTGAATTGACTATACAGGTTTTTTATGCTCTCAACCTCTTCAGGGAACCGGGAATCACTTTCCCCTTAATAAATCTGGTGGATTTCTCCCCAGTTTTTAATTGTTTTATCCGGCAGTGAAATTGCACTCATGCACAACATCCCAATCTTACAGCCGGTTCAAAGCCTGGTTCAAAGCTTAAATTCTTCCTGCACATAACGAGTTTTTTCATTAAAACGCTCAAACCTTATTTTGGTTGGTACCTTTTTGATTCGTACCTTTTTGATTCAATTCCTTCTATTCAATTCCTTCGATTCAATTCAATAATCCGATACTTTTAATACTTTATAATGCTGCTTTCTTCTAATGTCTGCCGGAATACGCACATACCTGGAGCTTATGAGGTACGGAAACTGCTTGATGGCAGGGTTTGCAGCTGTAACAGGAACTTTGATAGCCTTTAATATCCTGACTTCCGTTACTTTAAGTTCAAATTTAGAGGAGCATTTTCCTGTTCTTGATGCAGGTCTCGTGTTTCTGGTAGTATTTATTGTTTCAGGTGCAGGAAATGCCATCAATGACTATTTTGACATAAAGATAGATTCTATCAACCGTCCGGAAAGGCCCATCCCATCCGGGAGGGTGCAGGCAAAAGAAGCCCTTTACTTTTCTTACCTTCTGTTCGCCCTGGGTACTCTGCTGGCTTTCTCTGTAAACTCTGTTTGCGGGTTAATTGCCCTTTTTAACTCCCTGCTGTTGATCATGTATGCAAAAACCCTCAAAAGTACGCCCCTTTTAGGAAACCTGAGTATAGGTTATCTTACAGGCTCTGTTTTTCTGTTCGGAGCTTCAATTTTTGGGTTAGGAGGAATTAAGGTTCTTTCCGTGCTTTTCCTGCTTGCAGCTCTTGCCATTACAGCCCGGGAAATCGTAAAGGATATTGAGGATATGGAAGGGGACAGGATGGAAGGGGCAGATACCCTTCCTCTGAGAATCGGGGCAAAAAAAGCAGGGAATCTTGCAGTGCTTATAGGGCTCCTTGCCGTACTTTTAAGTCCTCTTCCGTACCTTGTGTCCATCCTTGGTCTGAGTTATCTTTACATCGTCTTTCTGGCAGACCTGGGGTTTCTTGCAGCAATTCACCAGCTCCTTGTACGGAATAACCCGACAAAGTCCTCCAAGATGTTCAAAATAGCCATGTTTTTTGCCCTTATAGCTTTCATTGCCGGGGTGTGAACTTTACGAAAGTTAAAGCAGGAAGCCCACATGTTTAGCTGTGGGTCATTGATTAAGGAGCTCAATCCTGATTTTTCCGGTTGCCTCCGAGGGAGAAATCTGCAGGGTCTTGATTCTCAGGTTGTTTCCTCCCAGGTTTTTTCTTCTCAGGTTACCTCACGGTCGGCAACTGGCAATCGGTCTTTTTCAGGACTGAGAGCATTAGCATGGACTGCAGCCTCAGGAAATAGATTAGCAGATCGGTCTTTTTCCTGCTACAAGTTCCATAGAGAAGGAATGAATATTTTCAAGTTCTTTTTCTATAATTTCTGCCGCCTCTTTTTCTACATCTCCTGCTGCACCTTTCTTCATGACCAGTTGAGCAGTTGCAATCTGAGGCTGGTCAATAGGGGTCCCGATTTCGCTCAGGAGCCAGACATACACCTCAGAGACATCGGGGACCTGATTATAAATCTCGGCTGCGATCCTGTGGGAAAGGAGATTGTAAATCTTACCTATATGGCTAACAGGGTTTTTCCCTGCTGCAGCTTCACTGCTGACCGGACGGTTTAAGGGAATTATCCCATTTACGCGGTTTCCGCGCCCCACCTCTCCGCAGTCGGCATCCTCTGCAGATGTGCCGGTAACCGTTGTGTAAATTCCTTCCATACCTCTGCCCGGCATATCCAGGGTGTTAAGGGATGCAGTGGGTTTTGCACAGATGCAGGCTTCAAGCTCAGCTCTCTCTTTTTCCGCAAACCCGGCAGCAAACTCTTCGATCCGGTCATGCAGTTCTATCTTCTTTTTGAAGTAGTCTTCTTCAGACTCAACAAACAGGTCCACAAGAGGTGCAGCAACCGTAAGGTGGATGTCTTCTTTATGCCTGAGTCCCATGACCTTTATGTCCTCTCCGGACTCCGGACATTCTTTCTTGAACCCCTTTGAATTAAGGTAACGTTCGGTTTCGAGTACCAGCCTTTCGGTAGGGCTCAGAGGCGCATATCCGACTGCTGCGGAAGTATCGTTTGCCCCGAGAACTTTTCCTCCTCTGCTGAAGATATCCGTAAGTTCTGCTGAACCCCTCTTGAGTTCCACCTGGTAAATGAGGTTTTCAGGGTCTACAAAACGGAGGTTCTCTGAGAACCAGGCTTTTGCAGTCTCTACTGCAAGCCCGGAAACATCGATCTCAACTCCCTCATATTCGAAAGTTGCCCTATCCCCTATGATCAGCCGCATAGGACTTACAACCCTTCCTCCTCTGAATTTTCCTTCCACCTGCCCTGCAACAAGCATACCCTTGTCTATATTATGGTGCAGGATGGTCCCGAAGGTCTCCAGGTATTTCTGGCTGAGATTTACGGAAATCTGTTCCATGATAGCGTCACAGATATAATCCGGATGGCCGAGCCCTTTTCTTTCAACAACCTCTACCTTCTGACGGTAAACTTCCGAAGCTTTCAACTCTTCTATGACAATATTTCTCAAACTTTTTCCCCCCAGATTGCCCTTAAGGGCTTGACAGATACTGTATTGATATTATTGATATTATTAATGTAATGAAGACAGCTTATGTTTATCAATAAATGTATTTCAGTGAAGTTGTATGAAGTATTCAGTGAAACTGGGATATTCAGTGAAAGTATGTGACGAACACAGGTAAAAAAGGCAGTTTATTTAAGAAAACCCCCTTAATAAAACTAAAACTGACCAGGGCAGTCCAGCTCCTTAAAGCGATACACCTTCGTGGCCCAGTGCGCCTGTTAAATAAATCCTGCTTCTTCTGAATGACCCTTTTTCTTTTTATCCCCGTCCCCCATTTCTTTTTCCCCTTCCGGAGTATGCCTTAGATATTCTTTGATCATCATCGGAAAAGTGTTTGCAGGCACGAAGCGAACCCCAAGCTGCTCTGCCCATTTTTCAATTCCGTAATCGCTTGCAACGACAGCTGCATCAAGTTCTTTAGCAAGGATCAGGACATCAATATCAGGCGCGCTGTCAAGGATACCATACCTGAGAGCTGCCCTGTATTTATTCCGGAATTTACCGATTATCCCACCAATAACTTCTCTTTCAACATCTTCCCTGTATTCTTTGTTCTTATTTTGCGGGTTTTCCATGAAAAGGCATTCAGTTGCGGCCTCCCAGATCGAATCTTCTGCAACCCCCATTCCCCGGTTAATCCTTTCCCTCATGTAGGATACGTATTCGTGGAATATCTGTGAGGTTACATCAACTCTATAGCGGTCAGGAGCTTTTTTCACAAGCCAGGTATCTATCTTTGCTATAACCTCCCTGTCACAGCCGTTACGGCTTGCAAATTCATACATCTCTTTGTACACTGATGGATAGGGAATATAACAACTGATACCAAACTGCAGGCGAGCATCGGCTATAAGGTCAAGTATTGCTTTCATCCCCTCACAAAGAGATGTATAGCCCATAACCTCCCGGGTCTGCAGATCCGTTAGTGCTGTAGTATCCAGCACGAATCTCT
>JBFHIK010000262.1:0-4314 GCA_041596555.1 Methanosarcina sp. | reverse complement strand
GGGTCTGCTTGTAACTCTAGCAGTGCCCATTGGAGTCCTTATAACGGAACCTTTTGTCAGTATGTTACGCCTGATGTAGTGCTTGTTTGCAGCGTTGTCAATTACGGTCTCAATAGGTGCAGTAACTGTCTTTCCGTCTTTAGGATTGGTCACGTTTGCAACGTTTGACTGGAGAAGCCTTACTTTCCTGTTGCCGCCCATGGTATGAACGTTCTTTCTTTTTACGTCACTGATACGGGTATCCGCAGATTCGCGGCCCATTTCAAACTTGCGCTTCCCGCGGGCGGCAATAACCTTCCCACCGGTAACTTTTCTTCTGGAGCTGCCTTGCCATCTCATTATTAAAACCTCGTTATTGTATTGAAATTTAAGCCAGGATTTAGATTTATGTTATATTTAGATATTTAAGCTGGTTTTTAATGGGACCTTTAATGGCCCGGATAGTAAATATCCTGTAATCCTGATGATCCTGATCTGGTGATCCTTTTCCAGGGCATAAGCATACCTGTCAGTAGCTTAATTGCCCTGCTAATATATTAATGTATTAACAGGAATACTTTAATTAGCATATTTGCTATGGACTTAGCAATACGAATAGAATCGTATAAGAACTTTGCGATCATGCCGACAGAAAAACCTTGCCTTCTGAACAGCATCTGCATAAGGGTAACTGTAGCTGAAAAAATAGCATCCGAAGACCATAAAGTTACCGGTATAAAATGAGGCATAAAAAGCTGACCACGGAAACATATATATGCAGAATTAAATAAAAAAGAAAGAGGAGAAAATATTCAGGTACCGGCCAAAAGGGAAATCTCAGATAATAGGGCATTGAAAGCCCGTCTGACTCCAACAATTATACAGCTTACAGGAGGATAAAAATGGTTACTGAAATATCGCTCAATACCATATGTGGACATACAACAAAAGTTATTGCTACAAAAGAAGGCAAAAACACACATGTGCATATCAAAACCACCTGTGAAAAACTCCGAAAATGGGGCACACAATTCGATATGGGCATGAAAGACATTATGGGCGGCCCTGAGACCGTGCTTGCCCAGAAAATGGCTGAAGCTCCTCTCACTCCCACCTGCCTTGTTCCGGCTGCCGTAATGAATGCCTGCTGGCTCGAAAACGGCCTGATTTCTAAAAACCTTGCCCGGGAAATGGGAAAAATGGAGCTAATTTTTGACAAACTTGAGTGAGGATCCCCTAATTAAATTTTCCTTAATTACAGTTTCCTTTATTCAAGCTTTATTTTATGTCTGAGGCAGGAAGTTGAAACTAAAAAACTCGCTAGAAAATCCACAGTACTGCGAGAAGGCATCTTGAAGGATCAAAACTTAAGAATATTTATATTAAATAAGGTTGAGTATTGTTTAGTCAAAACCCAACAAATATGAATATATAAAAGAGAGATATTACGGATCTATTTATAGATCTATTTTTTTTCAGTTAAATTTTCAGAAATTAAACACGGAGTTATGAAAATGGACTTAAAAGAAATCAACAATTATGGACAGGAAATGGTCGCATGCCTTAAACTCAAAACTTCCCCAGTTGCAGTAAAACTGATCCCGACTGAAGGAGAAATTCCGGAAGGAATCAAAAAGGTAGGCGAAACCATGAGACACTGCCAGATGATTGACCATGTAAGGAGGACAGGTGAAGAGTTCTATTCCCTTGGTGAAGACCAGATGTGCAAAGGTGGATCTGCTTCCATGGGCCTTGGCACAATGCCAGCAAAAGTAGGCAGCGGGGAATTCTATTACAAGGGATTGAAGCATTTCAGCAATATAAACTCCGCACGGCGTACCGTGGAAAATGCCCCCATGCTCCCTCCAAACAGTACCAGAGCAATCTTATACTCTCCCCTTGAAAAAACTTCTTTCGAACCCGATGTTGTAGTGGTAATCTGCAATCCAAAGCAGGTAATGTTACTCACACAAGCTTTCATGTACAAAAGTGGAGGCAGGCTTGAAGTAAGTTTCGCAGGAAAACAGAGTGTCTGCTCTGATGGTGTAGTACAGGCTTACAGGGACGGAAAGATAGGAATTACTGTGGGATGCAGCGGTAGCAGAGCTTATACTGATATCGCAGATGAAGAAATGATCATGGGAATCCCTGTTGAACATCTTCCAGAAGTAATTGCCGATCTCAAGAAAATCTGTGCAGAATGAAACAAAAATCTGCATCTTTCAGATATAAATTCCTCCATGTTCAAGCCCGATAGTGGGTAAGACATTGATCAAATATGACATAACAGACACAATCTGTTCATTATGTCATATTTGAGACTAAGTCTTCTGCTTCTGCTTCTGCTTCTGCTTCTGCTTCTGCTTCTGCTTCTGCTTCTGCTTCTGCTTCTGCTTCTGCTTCTGCTTCTGCTTCTGATTTCAGTCGCTGATCCAATTATTAATTGTATCTGCTGATCGAACCAACCTGTTTTATTTTTGAACAAAATATCATTCAAGATTCTGTTATCACGAAAATACACGTAAAAACGGTTCAAAAACGCTCGCTGTGAACTATAAAATCAATTAATAAACCATAGTAAGCTCTTTCAAGCGAAGCGAAAACTAATGTCACTTATCCTTTATAGGAGTCCTCTTGAGCAAAGCTCACTACTAAAAACCAAAAAGTAGTCCTCTTGAGCGCAGCGAAAAGGACCGCGTACTCCCGAGGCGCAATTCGGGCGAGGCGCAATTCGGGCGAGGCGCAATTCGGGCGAGGCGCAATTCGGGAGACAATGGATTATATACTAAAAGAGAAAACAAACATTAAATTCTTCAGATTACAGGCACAAAGAAATGAAAGTAATTTTCAAATCACAGTACTTTCATGCCAAAGAGCATGAAAATGACCTCTTACATAGCAGACTCAGCAGTTTTTATTATGGGGAACTGCAGCGTGGACAGTTCGCTGCTGATCACCGTCCCTTCGGTTGTGGACGAGTTAAAAAGCAGGGATTCCGTACTCCGTTTTGACCTTGCAAAAGAGGGAGGGCTAAGGGTTGAATGGCCAGAACCGGAAATGGTAAAAGAAGTTCGGAAAAAAGCTGAACAGACCCGGGACTCAGAAGAACTTTCAAAAACGGACCTGGAAATTCTTGCAAAAGCCCTTGAACACAGGGATAGAGCCATACTGCTCACAGATGATTATGCAGTTCAGAACGTTGCCGTGCAGCTCGGGATTCAGGTTAAACCAATAGCCCAGAAAAAGATCCGGGATATCATTATCTGGCAAAAGCGGTGTACAGGTTGTGGAAAAACCTTTGAGAAAGGGGACGAATGCCCAATTTGCGGGTCACCCATGAAGAAAAAGAGAAAAACAAGACTTAAACGAAAAGGATCTCAGGAAAACTGAAGAAAAAGATATAACGCTTGATAGTGTAATAATATCTTTAACTGAGAAAAGATATATTTGAATTATAGTTTTTCAGGCAGTAATTCCAGGCAGCATTCATAAGAAGAGCTGCAAAAATCGGCCGGAAATACCGCCATACAAAAAAATATTAGGTGGGAATGGAGGAATGAAGAACATAGAAGACCTGATTCAGAAAGCTGTGGAACTACAGAACAATGGGCTTGTTACCGGCCAGATTGCCGATGAACTTAACGTTTCAAGAGAAACAGTTACATGGCTTTTAACCCGCTCAAAAAAAGAAGGAGCAGTCCCCGCTCCAAAAGACATATCCGTAAACTGGAGCAGCATAGGAAAGAGTGCTACACGGCTTCACCATATCTCACTTGCACTCTGCGACATGGTGCTTGAGACCCTGGAAAAGACAAACGCTGAGGTGGACGTGGTAGTTGGTGTTGCAGCAAGTGGCGTCCCTCTGGCAAGCATGATGGCAAATGAACTGGGAGTAGACTTTGCTCTATATCATTCCCGTAAAGGGCAGGATGTTGTCCATCCAGGCCAGAAAGGTACCATCAGCAGGAACTTTGGAAGTGTTGCAGGCAAGAACTGTGTGATCGTGGATGACGTTATCACGACAGGCTCGACAACCATGGAGGTAATTGAGCAGCTGCGGGAAATGGATGCAAAACCCAGAGTCGTAGTTGTTCTTGTGGACAAAAAAGGTGCAGACACAATCGCCAATGTCCCTATCCAGTCCCTGGTAAGGATAGTTCGTGTTGACTAAAATAACAATAAAAGATAAAACAGGAATAACTTTCTTAGATATAACTTTCTTAGATATGGAAAGCCTCTCATAATGGGGGGTTTCCAAAAATTTATTCTTTTTAGATTGTTTTATTCTTTTTAGATTGTTTTATTCTTTTTAGATTGTTTTATTCTTTTTAGATT
>JBFHIK010000261.1:0-4317 GCA_041596555.1 Methanosarcina sp. | reverse complement strand
GCAATGGGAAACCTGGTTTGAAAATTTTGCCCGTGTACGGGCCGGAACAGGAAAACAGGGGGAAAAAGAAAACCAGGAAACAGGAAACCAGGGAATTGGAAAACGACTATCAGAACAAAAACGACTATCAGAACAAAAACGACTATCAGAACAAAAACAGCTGCCAGAAGTAAAAATAACTGTCTGAGGCCAGGAAAATGGAAGAAAGCAGCTGGTACGTAAGAGCCTGCAAGACCACGGCGAAGCAGTGGGGATGGACTGTTCAGGACCCGGATGCATTCAGCCGGAAATGCGAAAAAAGCGTGAGCCCTGAGTACAGAGACGCCCTCCGATTTACCGGTTTTGACCTTGAAGCCTTCGAGACGGTGTTATTTTCTTACGTGGGGACGTTTGTAACTTTAATTTTACTGCTCGGGATAGACCTTTTCCTTCTCCTCTCCAGAAGTTTTGAACCCAGGACTCTTTTCATTCTGGGAACCCTGACCTTTATCATTCCGCTAATAGTCCTCTGCTACCTGAGCGAGTATGTGAAGATAAAGGCAGGCTTTATGAAAATATCCTCCCTTGGAGATATTCCGGAAATCCTGAGTTATATCATCATGTCAATGAAACTGGTCCCGAATCTTGAACATGCCGTACTCTTTGCAGCCCGGAACTCAGAGAGGCCGCTTGCCACGGACTTAAAAAAGCTGACCTGGGACCTGAATTTGAGGCTCTACAGCAACATGGATGACGCTCTCCTCTCTTTTGCCGACCTGTGGGGCAGAAACAGTGAATACTTCAAGCGTTCCCTGCACCTGATCAAAAGTTCCACAGCCGAACCCGATGAAGCCCAGAGGGTCATTACCCTGAACCGCGCTCTTGACATCAGTCTTGAAGGCACTGAAAGCCTGATGGAATCCTTTGCAGCAAAGCTGAAGACCCCAAGTTACGTGCTCTACTCAATCTTCATCCTGATCCCTCTTGCCCTGGTAGCTCTCCTGCCTGCGGTCACGGTTGTAGGGATGAAACCCGAGATTACAGACCTTGTCCTCCTTTACGACTTTGTGTTTCCTGTCCTTGCAGCAGTCTACTCAGAATATATCCTTATGCAGAGACCTGTTGCCTTTATTCCCAGGCATATCCCGGATTCCCATCCAGACCTTGCAGACATAAAGCAGAAAAAGCGATTTGCCATACTCACCGGAGTCCTGGTCTGCGTCCTGACAGCTCCTCTGGGATATCTGCTGCTCGCGGCCGGAAACCCGGGAGGAATAGTGTCTACTACTCCTCTTGGGGGCTATCTCCTCCCTGCCCTTCCTTTAGTTGTGGGAGGCACTGCAGGGATCTCAATCTACCTGTACTTTTCATCTATCCCGTACAAGAAGATAAGAGACAGGATTAAGCAGATGGAGCAGGAATTTGCAGATTCCCTTTTTGTGCTTGGCAGAAGGATTTCGGAAGGAAAAGCCCCGGAAGAAGCCTTTGCCCACACTGCAAGAACCATGGAAGGCTCAAAAATAGGGGAAGCCTTTGAGGAGATTTCCATGAACCTGACCAGCATGAGGACGAACCTCAAAGATGCGATCTTTGACGAAGAATACGGGGCTTTCAGGCACGTGTATTCGGAAAGAATCCGAAACACCATGCTCCTCTTTACTGAAAGTGTCCACAAAAACCATGAAGCTGCAGGAGCTTCAATTGTTAAGCTTGCAGATCACCTAAAAGAGCTCAGTGCAGTCGAAGAGCGCATAAAGAGTTCCCTCTACGACGTTACCTCAACAATGCGTTCAACTGCTGCAATCTTTGCCCCTCTTATTGCAGGAATTACCCTTGCCCTTTCCGAAGTCATTACAAAAATCCTGAACCAGGTAGCAGAAAGAGTCAGCAGGGTACCCGCAGACCTGTCCGGAATGCCTGTAGAAATCAGTCCCGAAACTTTTTCCCAGTCCATTCCTCCGGACCAGTTCCTGCTTGCAATAGGGGTTTACGTTGTCCTTATCAGTGCCATCCTCACACGCTTTGCAGGAGCCATAGAATATGGAGGAGACCGGATGCAGCTGAAATACGACCTCTCCTGCATGCTCCCGATTACAGTTCTTATCTTTGCGGTTTCGGCTGCTGCTTCAAGGATTATTTTCAGCGGGATGGTATGAGATTGAATAATTGCTGAAAAATGGCTGGAAAATGGCTGGAAGAGTCAGTAAGCAGCTGAAAAGATAACAAATAAGGTAATTATTCAGCCACTGATAAAAAAGTATTTTTTTTCAGCAAAATGCTGTAATTCTCATGATAATAGCGGCGTTCCATTGAGCGCTGCTAGAATAGCATCCATGAAATTCAGGTCAGTCATTCTGAAAATCTCTTAAAATTTCGGAAATATACAAATCTAGAAAAGCATTTAATATTTATTAACAGATTAAGAGCATGAACAATGGTTTTTCAAGTTCTGGTTACAGTACAAGTCATGCTATCCAAATGATACCTGAAGAATTCATTATTGCAACATTTATAATTTTCTTAATAGTAATTATCTTTATTTTCTATTATAGCAAAAAGAAAAAATGACATTGTTTCCAATCGGACATTTGACCGAAATCTCACTTTTCACAGATGTTCTTTCAATAATCATAATTGTTCATGCTATCGTTTTTTCTGAAAACCTTCCTGGTCACTCAAACATGTGTTCTTGAAATATCCTACAATTTTCGACTTTTTGCCTTCATTGAAAACTTCCAGCTCCCATTTCCCGAAGCTTCAGTTGAGATAATAACAGAAGTCACATAACGGAACTGAAGTACGACCTCTCCTGCATGCTCCCGATTACAGTTATTATTTTTGCGGTCTCGGCTGCTGCTTCAAGGATTATTTTCAGCGGGCTGGTATAGAGATTGAATAATGGCTGGAAAATGGCTGGAAAATGGCTGGAAAATGAACCGTAAAAAATCAGAAAGCAGCTAAAAAGATCAAAAAATAAGATGAAGGGACTCAGATCTCTTCATCCGTTGTTTTTCTGCATTGGACTTCGATCTTCCGCCTTTTTTACATTCGCATATAAAGGAATACTGAAAGCAGGCCGGCAAATCCGTAAATCATTTCAAAGCCCGGCGCACTTGCACTTTCTTTCGGGGCGGTTTCCTGTTCAGCTTCAAGTCCTTTGCTCCCCACATCGGTTTCATTGACCGTTCTGGTCTCTGATACAAACTTTACTCCGGTTTCATGTTCTTCTAACGTGCTTTTTACCTTCCCTGTAATAACAAAAGAAGAGAATCCAGGGGTTTCGGCTGTGAAATACAGGTACGTGTCATCTTCCCCTGATAGGTGGGCTGGCAGTTGCTCCCATTTGTTCTCGCCATGCCTGTTCAGGGCTATAGAAGATTGGTCTATCTTTTTATCCTGTATCCATTCCTTTTCCACCTTGAAACAGACTGCAGGGTTTTCGATGTTCTTTGAACTTGCAACCCCGCCGTTTCCTACCCAGACATTAAAGGACTTATAGACTTCGCCGGAGGGCAATTCGGAAACCAGAGAGGATTTCTCTTTCAGCATCTCGGCAATGGTTGTGGTTTTGCCCAGAGTCCTCTTTGCGTCAAAGCTCACATACACAACACAGGTAGCGTTTTTTGCGAAATCAAACTTTACCTCTTTGCCGTTTGTAATGAACACCTGTGAAAGTTCCTTTACCTCAACGTTTTTTGCAGGTTCGGGAGAACCGCCTCCGCCTCCGCCTCCACTGCTACTTCCGCGGCTACTGTGGCTGCTCCCTTCACTGGAACTGGTAACATATGGATCTGTAACGACGATGTAACCTGGCTTTGTCACTGTACTGTTACCTGCGGCATTTTCCACAATCAGACTGATTGTGTAGGTCCCTGGTGTTGTAAACGTGTGTGTTGCATTCATGGCGTGTTTTAAATTGATACCATCACCAAAATCCCAGATCCAGGAAGTCGGTGCTTCGACAGTGCCGGTATCAGTGAATAAAACAACCAGAGGTGCAACACCAGAAGTTACATTCGCAGAGAAATCTGCCACCCGGGCTTCAGGAGCTGTGACCGTTATATAATTGTATTTTGTTGCAATAGCCATCCCGCCGCGGGCATCCATGTATAGTGTTACGGTGTAATTGCCGGGCTTTTCATAGACATGCGTTGCATATGGTGTTGCAGAATCATTGCCGTCCACCACATAGGTTTGAATGACTCCATCTCCGAAATTCCATTCACGCCATATAGGATAGTTTGGAAGCTTAGCATCCAGGTCGTCAATGAATGTCACCGTTAGCGGGGCGTTTCCAGATGTTACATCGGCGGAAAAATATGCATGGGTTACAGGCTG
>JBFHIK010000260.1:0-4331 GCA_041596555.1 Methanosarcina sp. | reverse complement strand
TAATGTTAAGAAAAAATGCAGGAGACTGAGTGCGAGGAGTACAACATTAGTTCAGATGGTACAGATGACGCATTCCTCCCCCACCTGCCATTTCCGGCAAGCCGGAAATGTCGAGGAAGGGGTCTCCTCCTGAGGTAAGATGAAACCCTGCCTGAGGAGAGAAGAAGAGCCAAATATTTGCTCCAAACTAACATGAATAAAGATATTTATAAGTTAAAGAGAGATTACTGGAAGATTTCCATGCCCATAAAAAATAAAATACTTGTAACTGGCGGAGCCGGCTTCATAGGAAGCAATCTTGTAGACCGCCTTCTGGAAAAAGGAAACCAGGTCATCGTTTTCGACAACCTGAGTTCTGGCAAGATGGAATTTATAGAAAACCATCTTGAAAACCCTGATTTCACCCTGATGAAAGGAGACCTGCTCGACCAGGAAGCAATCGAAAGCGCCTGCAAAGACATCGACTTCGTCTTCCACGTGGCTGCAAACCCGGACGTCAAGCTGGGGGCTTCGGATACGAAAGTCCATTTCGACCAGAACATTCTGGCAACCTACAACCTGCTGGAAGCTATGAGGAAAAACGGCACCAGGAAAATAGCCTTCACCTCAACCTCCACAGTCTACGGAGAAGCAAGCATTATACCTACTCCGGAGGACTATGGGCCACTTATCCCTATATCCCTTTATGGCGCCTCCAAACTCGCCTGTGAAGCCCTCATCACTTCATATTCTCACACCTTTGACATGCAGGCCTGGATTTTCAGGTTCGCAAACATCGTCGGACCCCGCAGCACGCATGGGATTACGGTTGATTTCATAAAGAAGCTGACGGAAAATCCCTCCAGGCTCGAGATTCTCGGGGACGGAAAGCAGGAAAAATCCTACCTCCATATATCGGAATGTGTTCAGGCGATCCTTTTTGCAATAGAGAAAAGCAAAGAAGAAGTAAATATTTTCAATATAGGATCCGAAGACACTATCAGTGCCACAGGGATAGGAAAAGTCGTTGCAGAAGAGATGGGGCTTTCTGACGTAGAGTTTACATATACCGGAGGAAGCAGAGGCTGGAAAGGCGATGTACCAAGGATGAGACTCGGGATTGAGAAATTAAAAGCCATGGGATGGAGACCCGCCTATACCTCGGAGAAAAGCGTCAGAGATACTGCAAGGACACTGCTTTCCGGAAACTGAGAATTTAGAGGAAGAAGCGTAAACTCCCATTGTATCCTCTTCAACCCAGGGGGTATAAACGTCAACTTCCCTCTAGTTTTTTTCGTTAATATTAGACATTATATGCATCAAATTCGACATTTTATTAGTCACTCGAAAACCGGAAAGCCCATTAAATCTTTAGATTTAGAGGGCAATCCACATAAAACCCCAGTATATACACTTAAGCCTTCAATTCCAAAGGATACATAGCTAATTTTCCGATTCTCGTACGCCTTAATTCCTTAGTCCGAGTCTGTAACCGCAATTGAGGAGAGAAAGTTACAGATTCCCAGGAAATAGGATCGAAAGGGTACAATTATAAAAAAAGCCAGATACTCGTAATGTAAACGCCGTTAACAACAGTGTTTAAATACATTGGAAGTTAACATTATAGAAAGGGGAGGACTTCTAAGTTTGCAACTAAGCATTAAGGAGTATGTGATATGAAAAAGAATGATTGTGCGCTCGTTCTGGGGGGATACGTCAACGGATATTCGATAATTAAGGAGTTGCACGAGAAAAGAATAGAAGAAATAATTCTTTTTGGGTGTTCCAGAGAACTTGCCTCATACAGTAATAAAATAAAGAAGTTCGTGCTTATTGATGGAACCCCGGATAGCCTGCGCAGAGAGATTGAAAAGCTCCATCAGGAGTATGAAAAAATAATTATATTTCCCACTAATGACCTGCAGCTTGAACATTTGAATACCATTTATACTGAAATCCACTCATTCTGTTTTTTGCCCTTTAACCACGAAAACCTGCTTGCCTGTCTGGACAAGTATGTCCAGTATTCTTACTGTGAAAAGCTTGGTGTCCCATATCCTAAAACAATACTTCTCCAGAAAAAAGAGGATCTGGAAAATATCAACACTCTCCAGTTTCCAGTTCTCCTGAAGCCAAACAAAAGGGAAGACCTGAAAATAAAGATCTTCAGAAACCTGAAGATAGGTAAGCCTGGAGATCTGAAGAAATTAAACAAGAAAATCGAAAAATATCTGGATTCTGGAATCAAGTTTCTGGCTTCGGAAATTATTCCGGGGGATGGGGACTGTATATATGCTTATGTAGGGTACAGAGACAAGAACGGGCGGACCCTTAACGAATGGACCGGAAAAAAATTATCTCAGTATCCTGACAATTTCGGAGTATTTTCAGCTGCTTCAAATGAGGCACCTGAAGAAGTGCTCCTACAGGGAAGAACCCTCCTGAATGGTATGGATATCCAGGGAATCGCACAGCCAGAGTTTAAATACGATTACCGTGACAAAAAATATAAGCTTATGGAGATAAACCTTCGTTCAATGATGTGGCATAGGGTAGGTAACCTATCCGGAGTTAATCTGCAGTACACCCAGTACCTGGACGCTCTGGGAAAAAAAGTAAGCCCCCAGGTGCAGGTGAAAAATAAAAAGATCCATTACCTGTATATGAAACATGAAATAAAAAACCTGATAATGCGGAGGAACTATATCAGGACTTTTTTAAGGAATATTACAGAATCAGATGAAACCCATTTTGCTATATATGATAAAAGAGATATAAAGCCGTTTTTAAAGGATAGCACGGATATGGCAAAAATAGATGTAAAAAAATTCCTGCGAACACTGGGAATAACAGACTTATGATTTATTCAAGAGCTGAGACTAACCAGCTAATCTAGATTTACTCGATCCCGAGAGAATACATGTCTTTATTTGCTGTTTGGGTTCACCTTTGACCTGAATAAATACCTTTTTATTAAAGACATTTCGTGGTCGGTAAAGCCGCCTACAAGCAACATCACAACCACATAAATAAACATGCCTGCTCCCATTGCTTCGAAAAGCTCAATTATACCTGAGATGGCCAGGCTGGAAACAAACAAGTACATAGCCATTGATGACAAAATACTTTTTGCGATGTCCATAAAATAAAAATCAAGTTTGAAATGTTTAAGAGACATGCGCATGCAAAGTACAGCCATCAAAAAGTAAGAGACAAGAGTTGAAATAGCAGCGCCGATAATGCCGACTGACGGTATGAGAATGAGATTGATTAACACGTTTGAGACCGCAGCAAGGGTATTAATATAGGTAGTAGACTTCGTTTTTTTTATAAGAAACATTGTATTGACAAAAATCTGGAATATTCCTGCCAGAAGCCCGGCAAAAGCAATAATAGGGATAACAAACCAGCCAGAAACGAAATCCTGGGTAGTGAGAACCCCAAGTAAAGGCTTTGCAAGCGCCGAAAGCCCAAAAACTGCGGGGATGGAGATGATAAGGAAGTACCTCAGAGAATGAGACATGTAGATCCTTACCTCATCCATCCTATTCTCATCAAACAGCTTTGAAAGCTCAGGAAGGAGAATAAGCTGAAGAGGGCTTACAAAAAGCTGGATAAGGTTCCCGATTGAACAGGATGCAGAATAGACACCGACACTGCCAAGGCCAAGAAAGTAAGTAACCATATATCTGTCACTTGATTCTGTAACCCATCTAATAAGTGCGTTTGGAGTTAAGGGTAAAGAAAACTGCAGGTACTCTCTGATGTAAGTGAACCGCGGGATAACAAACCCGATCTGTGAAACTATCGTAATAAGGGAAATTAAAAAAATCAGACCCTGAACCATTAAAGTAGCGGTAATTACTCCAAGAAGCCCGTACCCTAATTTAAGGAAAACCAGTATAAATAACAGTTTTCCAAAGGTTTCAACAAGGGTAAGGTAAGAGAATTTATTAATTTGCCTGAAAATCCTGAAATAAAAAAGAGATACAGACTCAATTACATTCAGAAGAATTAAAAGAGAACCTGCCTGAACAAAATAGGTTGCTTCAGGATCATTAAAACCGAAAGTTGCAAGTGGTTCTGCAAACACATATAACAAAAGTGAAGCAAGAAAACCTGATACTGTAACAAAAAAAAGGATTGAATATACTGCTTCCCTTATTATTTTCTTATCGGTTTCGGAAGATAAAAATCTGACGAAACTCATCGACAGCCCCATCAGTGCAAGAGAAGAGATTAAAGATACTGTAATATTTATCTGTGCCCAGAGTCCGTAATCATATGCTCCAAGGGTTTTTGTGATAATGGGAAGTAAGAAGAAGGTACTAAGGCTTGTAAGTATCTGAACC
>JBFHIK010000259.1:0-4332 GCA_041596555.1 Methanosarcina sp. | reverse complement strand
GCCAGTCCATAACCTTAGGCCAGAGGGACAATGAAATAATCATGGTAATCACAAAAACAAAAATAGAACCCGCAGCGAGATCTACCATAGTGTAAGCTGTTTCTCCCCGGTACAGGTTGGCTAACAAAGTTCCAAACAGAAAAAGATTCGTCAGCAATAGCGAGGTAGCAATACTTGAGAGAAACACAACTCTGGTCCTTTTGTCTTTGGATCCAAATTTTACCATATTAATTCACCATCAGCAACTGAGTGTTCAGAATTCCCGAAAACTTAACCTTCAACAGGTTCATCCGGAGAGTTTTTTAAGCACGCATGCAGGAAAGTTCTGTTAGCAGCCTTCATGCATGCTATTTTCTTTGTAAAATCTGCCTTTACTGATATACTTCAAAATTAACTTATAAGCTTCAAAAGTATCTGCCCTGAACTTATTTAATCCTGCTTCTTTTCATTAGCAGGGAATTGGTTGTAACAGAAACGGAACTCAATGCCATAAAGGCAGCGGCAAGTTCCGGCGTAATCATAATCCGGAGGAAAATGGGATACAGGACTCCTGCTGCAATAGGGATGCCCAGCATATTGTATCCGAATGCCCAGGCCAGATTTTGCTTGATCTTATTAATGGTAAGCCGGCTCAGTTTAAGAGCTGCGACCACATCTCTCAGGTCATTTTTTATAAGCACTATTTTTGCAGATTCCATTGCCACATCCGTACCTGCACCCATAGCGATTCCCACATCTGACTGAATGAGGGCAGGGGCATCATTAATGCCGTCGCCTACCATGCCAACGAGCTTTCCTTCCTTCTGGAGCTTTTTGATTTCGTTTGCTTTATCTTCGGGCAGTACCTCGGCAAGCACTCTCGTGATCCCTACCTCTGCTGCAATTGCCCCGGCTGTTATCGCATTGTCTCCGGTTATCATAACTACTTCGATGCCCATTTTTATCAGGGCTTCAATTGCCTCTTTAGAGTTCTCCTTCAGAGTGTCGGCAACAGCAACAAGGCCTATGATTTCACTCCCGGTGGCTACAAGCATTGCAGTTTTCCCGTTTTCCTCAAATTCGCGCATTTTAATTTCCAGCCCCTCAAAAGAAATCCTGTTTTCTTCCATGAGTTTGCGCGTACCGAGAAGAATTTTATTTTCTTCAATGTATGCCTCAATACCTTTTCCGGGAATGGAACGGAAGTTTTTTGCCTCCGCAAGGCTGATTTTCCTTTCAGCAGCACCCCTTACGATGGCTTCCCCCAGTGGGTGCTCCGACCCTTTTTCAGCCGTTGCAGCAATAAAAAGCACTTCGCTTTCCTCGCGACCAGAGACTGCAAATACATCTGTAAGTTTCGGAGTGCCTTCAGTAAGGGTCCCTGTTTTGTCAAACACGATAGTATCAAGTTTATGCGCCCTTTCAAGGGCTTCTCCACCTTTGATCAGAATTCCGTTTTCAGCCCCTTTGCCGGTCCCGACCATAATGGCTGCAGGAGTTGCCAGCCCAACTGCACACGGGCATGAGATTACAAGGACAGTAATGGCTATGAGCAGGGAAAAAAGGAAGGGGCTTATCCCTCCGAGAGCTGCGGATTCGCCAACCCCGTAACGCCAGTAACCGATGAAAAACCAGAAGAAAAAAGCCAGAAGGGCAATTATATGTACGGCTACGATGAAGTTGCCGGCAAAAACATCTGCGACCCTCTGGATGGGAGCCTTGGTTGTCTGGGCTGCTTCTACAAGCCTGATTATCTGGGCAAGGGCAGTATCAGCTCCGACCTTTGTAGCCCTGAACCTGAAAGACCCTGTCTTGTTAAGGGTAGCCCCGATAACCGTGCCCCCTGCACCTTTCTCAACAGGGATGCTCTCGCCGGTAATCATGGACTCGTCTATTGCAGAGCTCCCTTCAACCACAACCCCGTCAACAGGTATCTTTTCGCCCGGACGGACCACAACAATGTCTCCAACAACTACCTCTTCTACAGGGACCTCTTTTTCCACGCCGTCTACAAGGATCCTTGAGGTTTTAGCCCTCAACCCCATCAATTTCCGGATGGCTTCCGAGGTTTTGCCCCGGGCTCTTGCTTCGAGGTACCTGCCAAAGACGATGAAAATTATCAGAAAAGCTACGGTGTCATAGTAGAGGACATCGTATCCCGGACCCAGGTCAAGGAAAGTTGCTGCTACACTGATAAGATAAGCTGATCCGGTCCCTGCAGCAATCAGCAGATTCATATCGGTTACGCCGTGCTTGAAGCCTTTGAAAGTCCCGACAAAAAACTGCCTGCCCGGAAAGAGAAGGACAAGAGTAGACATTATGAAAAGTACAATGTGATTAGTAAAGATTGAGGGCACAAACGATAGGAAAGGAAACATCATGCTCATGTTTCCCAGGGATATGGGAATGCCCAGTAAAAGGGCAATAATAAGGTTATTTCTCTGCTTGCGGATCTCAGAGTCCCTTGACATCTGTTCTCTATCTTCATACTCAACAGTTTCAACAGGGACCGAGGCTCCATACCCGATTCCCTGAACTGCAGCAATAATTTCCCTGACAGAAATGATAGATGAGTTAAACTCCACAACGGCTTTTTCAAGCGGAAAATTTACGGAAACCGAGATTACACCGTCGGTTTTATTGAGGATCTTCTCAATATTTGCAGCACAGGACGCACAGCTCATGCCCTGAAGGTTCAGGGTTACTTTATCTTTCTCGACTTTATACCCTATGGATTCAATAGCCTCTCCAATTTCCTGTGGAGAGATCAGGGAAGGCTCAAAACTAACCTTTGCCCTCCCAAGTTCCAGATTAACGGCTACGGAGGCCACGCCCTCCTTTTTCTTCAATACTTTCTCGATATTCAGGGTGCATGCCGAGCAGGTCATCCCGGAAACTCCGAGGGTGATTTCTTTAGGACCTGCTTTTTGCCCGGAAAGCCGGGTTACTTCTTTTTCCGCCAGTTTGCACGTTTCGTCAAGAGTGCAGGAAACTCCCGCGGCATCATCACCCTCAACGGTTCCCGAAACCTTTGATTCAGCTTCTTTCTCAGCAACTTCCGGAGCTTCTGCGGTCTTTCCGGGGCTTTCGGAAGTTTCTTCCTGAGCCTCCGCTTCAGCTCCTCCTTCCTTTTCGGTTGAGTAGCCGGCCTTCAGGATAGCCCCCTTTATATCATCCAGACTTACCTTTTCAGAATCAAAAATAACAGTTGCACTTTTGGCTTCAAGATTGACATCTACAGACTCCACGCCCTCAAGAGAAGAAATAGCATCCGCTACACTTTTCTGGCAGTGACCACAGGTCATGCCATAAACTCCTATTGTAATTTCCATCGGATATGCCGCCTATCCAGATATTTCAGACTACCTGACCACTTAAAAAGCGTTTAAAGACTCTCTGATATTTTTATAACCCGCTTCAAGCAGGGTCATCCGTATGACATGTGCATCAGTTAACCGGCTGTCATAGGTTACATTTACCGTCCTTTCAGATACGTTTACGTTTACACTAGAAACCCCATTAATAGAGGTAATGAGCGTTGTAACCGTGTCTTTACAGTACCTGCAAATCATATCATCTACTACAAGTGTTGTCTCCCCGATGTCTTCACCCCCAGATCATCAGCTGCTTTTAAACAGGCGCTCCACCCATATTATAAAAATCTGTACCTTTTACTATATAATAAATTCCTCGAGACAAATAAATTAAGTATCCTGAAACCCCCAATAAATTAAGAATCCTGAAACTCATTAAACACATTATTCCAATTCAGACAGGCTCATATCCGGTTTCCTTCACCACAGCCTTTATTTTCTCCACATCGGTCTTTCCTTCGTCGAATTCGACAAACGCCTGTTTGTCCTCAAGGCTCACATCTACGTTCTTTACGCCTTCCAACCCTTCAATTGCCTTTTTAACCCTCATAACACAGTGCCCGCAGGACATGCCTTCAATTTTTATGGTTTCTTGAGTTATGATTTCTGCCTCCGTCTAATTTTACTGAACGAGTTAACATAATAATTTTATGGAATACTGCATGATTGCACAGATATATGTCCGGTCTGCTGCAAAATTCTCTGCTGTCCGCAGAACCGGATCGGCAGGGAAGAGTAGTACCCGTACTGTAAATTATTCTACTTGAGCGAATGAAGTGAAAGTCGGGAAAAGGAAATACCGATTTTCAAAGGGGCTTGTATCCTGCTTCCCGAACAGCCGCCTTAATTTTTTCCAGGTCTGTCATGGATTCATCAAAATTCACAGCCGCTTCTCTGTTCTCCATGTTTACATCTACTTCTACTACTCCCTTCACGGAAGCAATAGCTCTCCCCACTCTTAAAACGCAGTGATTGCATG
>JBFHIK010000258.1:0-4340 GCA_041596555.1 Methanosarcina sp. | reverse complement strand
TCCCCGGTTTCTTTTTCCAGGTTTAGTTCCCCGGTTTCTTTTTCCAGGTTTAGTTCCCCGGTTTCTTTTTACTTATTTCTATTCCCGAGTTCACCTTTTCTTTTTGTCCCTTATTTTTTCAAGAACTCTCTGCTTTTTATTGATAGCTTCTTCGGCTGCCCTGTCAATTGCATCTCTCATATCCTCGAAATCTCGCGGGTTCTCTTCCCCGTGAACTTTTTTGACAGGAGTGTATGCAGATTCTCTGAACCTGGGTGAAAAGTCCCGGGTTTCTCCATTGACGATAACTTCAGCTCCGTTTCCTTCTTCCACACGCCCTATGATGTCAATCTCGACACCGGCAGCCCGGACGGTTTCAAGAATCTCGCCGGCATATTCCGGAGGAACAATAACCAGCAGGGCATCAAGAGATACTCCGCGATAATCGATTTTAAGGGTCTCAAGCATGGAAAGCACCTTTGGATTAACAAGGGCTCTCATTTTTTCTTCTTCAAAGACCATTTTTACTTTTGCAGTCTTTGAGATTTCCCGTGCGTCCCCGCGTATTCCGCCATTGGTGACGTCGGTCATGGCATGGACCTTCTTGTATAACCCGGACTGCAGGAGAGCTTCGCAGGCTTCAAGAAAACGGATGTTAATGGTCTCTTCAACTACATCATGCATCCCGTAATAAAGTGCAGTTGTAGAAATCGTACCTCCACCTGCACCTTCAGTCATAAGGATAAGGTCTCCTGCCTTTGTCTGGTTGCGTGAGGTAAGGGAAGACGTAACACCAACAGCGCCGACGCCGCCGGTCATTCGGTCACCTATTACCATGTCCCCGCCTATCCGGAGAGTGCTTCCGGTAACAAGGGGAATTCCGGTAAGTTCGGAAACTGCAGTGATTCCTGCAATGTGGTCGAATATTTTTGCCACGTCTCCATCGTCTGCAATATGGATGTCCGAAAGCATGGCAAGAGGGCGGGACCCCATTGCATAAACATCACGCAGGGCCGCCCTTGCTACATGAAAACCCGAAAGGAAAGGAAAATCACTCAGGCGGGAATGTATGCCGTCAATCGTAACCACCAGGTATTCATCACCTATTCTTACAACCCCTGAGTCGTCAAGCTGGGCACTGTCAACTACTGCACCGGTCTTGCCTATTACTTCTCCCAGCTTGGAATGAACGTAAAAGTCCCCTGTGCCTCGCGAACCTACTCCGAATTCTCCCATGGAAACTCCTGAGAGAGTGGAGCTTAATACCTCCCCTTCCGTGTGAAGAGTTGCTTTTGCTTCACAAATAACTGCAGCTGCAATCTCATGAGCCCTTTCGGGTTTTATGTTCTTGATTTCAAGAATTCTTGAAGCAAGCTGTGCCTCAAGACCGGCTTCATTTGAAGGGTCCTTCCTGAGAGCCCGTTTTGCATAGCCTTCTATATCCATGGTAACCATCTTCTCGTAGATATCTGTCACTGCTTTAAAAGGCGCAGAGCAGATTATTTTGGAATTCAAGCATTATTTGGAATTCAAGCATTAATCTCTGGATTGATTTATTATATAAAATACCCCGGAATTAAAACTTAACCGCCGAAAAAACGAAAAATAAAGGTTTAGCTGCGAAACCGAAGTACACTATAGCGAAGTACACTGGAACAAAGTACACTGGAACAAAGTACACTGGAACAAAGTACACCGGAACGAAGTACACTATAACGAAGTACACTCGAACGAAGTACCATTAAGATGCATGTATTTTAACACATTTCAACGAAGTTTTTCAGAATCTTAAGCCCTGTGGCTCCACTTTTCTCAGGGTGAAACTGGGTCCCCATGACATTGCCTTTTGAGTTTACGACAGAAGCTGAGAAATCCAGCCCATATTCACATGATGCGAGGGTGTTTTCCGCAGTAGTATCCACATAATAAGAGTGTACGAAGTATACGAAAGAACTGTCAGGAATGCCTTTAAACAGAGGGTGATCCTGTTTGATCTTTATGTTGTTCCAGCCTATGTGGGGCACTTTAAGTTCGGACTTTGGAAAGCGAAGCACTCTGCCCTGAATGAGGTTAAGTCCATCGGTAAGCCTTCCTTCTTCGGAAGAGCTCATAAGAACCTGCTGTCCAAGACAGATCCCGAGCATTGGTTTTCCAGAAGCTGCAAATTCCGCGATAATTCCTTTGAGAGGAACCAGACACTTCATTGCATCTACAAAAGCGCCAACCCCAGGAAGAATAATACCATCTGCTGCCATGATCTCCTCTGGGTTCCCGGAAATTACGGGACTTGCTCCAACGTGTTCAAGCCCTTTTTGAACACTTCTGAGATTTCCAAGCCCGTAATCGATAATCACGATTCTTTTCATAGTTCTAACAAACAAAGTTAAAATAGATTAAGTTTACGAACAAATAATTTGAAAAACGCGGGAAGAAATATAAAAATTAGAAAAGAAAAAAATGAAGAAAAAAATGAAGAAAAATACACCTGAAAAATATAAAATAAAAATTTCAGGTCAGTATCTGTCCGCAGAAAGATTGCAGGGTCTTTTCTCCCGTTCAAAAATCACCTTGTACTTGCCACAGCGAACGCATTCGTAACGTTTTTCTAGCACTGTTGGCAGACAGCAGAGCGCTCCGCTTTTTCGTTTCCAGTCATGCAGTCCGAAAAGACACAAAAAACTACGTCTATGATCCGATTCACCTGGTTCATCAGAACATTCTTGAGTCAAAAACCTATTTCCCCTTCTTAGCAATTTGTAAGGCTGATTGTACGATAGTAAGAAGAATATGGTAAAAAGGGCTATATAAGGGTATAGATTGCTTGACTTAATATGCACACATGCATATATAAAAAAACACATCAGATTAAATATCGAAAAGTTATAAATAGAATGATTGAATATTCATAGAATGTTGTATCATTAAGATAATTATTTACGGAGTGAAAACGGGGGAGAAACATGAAGGGACTTCAGTTATTCAGAAATGATGAGAAAGCAATGGAATTGCCAATAAATATTGTTGTTATGCTCGTTGTTGGGATGGTTGCCCTTGCAACGCTTATTTCGATAATACCAACTCCTACAAAAGAAATGTCAGTGTTTGTTGAAGAGACATCAGGAGCAGGAAATATTCAACCAGGGAACTCGATAATAGTAAGTTCTACTGTTGCTGAGGATGCATTTGCCGTATCAGCAACAATAAAAGTAACAGATAGTGATGGAAACCCGGTGCGAGGTGCAAACGCTGTCCTCAGGGGACTCGGAGGGGCAGCATCAAACACGACTGACATTAACGGGTTCACTGTTCTGACAACAACCGGGGATGCGCTGGTCCAACTTGACCCGAACCAGAATGAAGGGACAATGGACCTGAAAATCCTGGCAGACGGATTTTATGACTATGAGAGAAAGGATGCAGTGATGATTATCAAGACTCGCTAATTGTATGTTTGGCATGAGTAAAGCTGGAGAAGAAGGGGTCGAGTATGGCTGGAGAAAAGCTGCATATGCCGCCTGAAAATTTAATAGAGAATGAATCAGGAACTGTCGGGCTTCCAATAAGAATTGTAGTTCTTTCGATAGTTGGCTTTATCGGGTTTTATGCGATTCTCTCAGCCCTTTCAGCTGCTCCCGAACCTGCGGAGCCCATGTATGCAACATCAAATATAAGCACATTTTCACTCAACTCCGGAGGAGGAGAGTCCAACTTTAGCCTGCAGATAAGCGTGCTGGACAGGGAAAACCGCGGGGTGGGAGAAGCAAACGTAATTGTCTGGAGTCCGGACAGAAATAAAGCGTATTCAGGCATCACGGGCCCTGATGGAAACGTAATAATAAAGATTTTAAATCCTGAGCTGCCTGCCGGAAAATCCGAAGGGTACATTGCAGTAAAAGTAATGAGAACAGGATATAGAGATTTTAGTGGAGAGTATTTTCTAAAGGTAACGAGGAGTTAAAGCTCCTTGAAAGATTCAGTATCTCAAGAAGTAGCTATCTAAAAGTGAACTATTAACTCCGGGAGCACAGAGGCGCAGAGGCACAGCGGGAAGGTCCCTTTTCCGGAGGGCATCAGCCAGCAGGTGGGGGATGAAAGTGCAGCCTCGCAGTTAAGCAAATATCTTGCTTAACTTTCCAATGTTCTATTTTTTCGTTATCATCAAACCTTATTGTCTTTTCAACTCCTAAATTCCAGCAGTTAACCTGATGCGAGAACCAGGCCAAAGGAAAAAAACAAGTTAAAACGATACCCTGAGGCTCAGGTATTGAGCTTGAGGAATCAGGAAGCTTAAAGGCAGCTCCGTGAACTACCGCTAGGCTAAAGACCTACCGGCTTCCTGCTTCATACCTCGGAGCAAACTC
>JBFHIK010000257.1:0-4344 GCA_041596555.1 Methanosarcina sp. | reverse complement strand
TCAATCCTGCGCCTTGAATGGGCTTCTGAGTCCTTTTCAAGATGTTTTGTTGAGAACTTTTACCACGAGGTTTCTTCCATGTAACCCGGAATAAAGACAAAACCTGCAAGATTATTACAACTTTATTTTTATTTTTCTGCCGGGCTCCCCGGAAAATCCAGCTCTACCTTTTCGACAACCCGCCTGAAAACCTTATCCATCTTATACCCCTCAACCCGCCTCAGAGCAGTGCAAATTTAATATAATGATTCCCTTTATCCATCTAATATTTCAGACAAATCAAGAATTTGCAATTACCAGATATCACTGAAATCCCCCAATCAATATTACGAGGACTTATAAAATGGACAAGTACGAGAAGGTATTCGAGCTGGCAAAGCGCCGCGGCTTTTTGTGGAACTCTTTTGAGCTGTATGGCGGAAGCCGTGGGTTTTATGATTACGGGCCTCTCGGGAGCACGTTAAAGAGGCGAATTGAGCAGACCTGGAGAGAGTTTTACGTCATCCAGGAAGGGCATATGGAAATCGAATGCCCGACAATAGGGATCGAAGACGTTTTTGTCGCATCCGGGCACGTTGGAGGCTTTTCGGACCCCCTCTGCGAGTGCAAGAAGTGCGGAGAGGCCTTCAGGGCTGACCACCTTGTGGAAAACGTAATGAGTGCCGCAGGGACCCTGAGCGCAGAACAGCTCACACAGGTCATAAGGGAAAAGGGAATCACCTGTCCAGAATGCGGCGGAGAATTCAACGACGCATATGAATTTAACCTGATGTTCAAGACCACAATCGGGCCCGGGACTGGAAGGCAGGGTTACCTCAGGCCGGAAACGGCGCAGGGGATGTTTGTGGACTTCCAGAGGCTGTCCCGCTTCTACAGGGATAAACTGCCTTTTGGGGCAGTGCAGATCGGCAAGTCCTACAGGAACGAAATCGCGCCAAGGCAGGGCGTAATCAGGCTCAGGGAATTCACGCAGGCTGAGTGTGAGATCTTTGTTGACCCCAGGAACAAGAAACACCCCAACTTCGACCGTTTTGCGGACAGGGAACTTATGCTTTATTCGCAGGAGGCACAGCAGCAGGGTGAATCTTTCAGGATGACCGTGCGAGAGGCTGTAAAGGCTGGAGTCATTGCTCATGAGGTCCTGGGCTACAACATCGCACTCACAAACGAGTTCCTGACAAAGGTAGGTATCGACCCTGCAAGGCTCAGGTTCAGGCAGCACCTGAAAGACGAGATGGCGCACTATGCAATCGACTGCTGGGACGCCGAAATCGAAACGGAACGCTTTGGCTGGGTAGAGATTGTGGGAATTGCCGACAGGACGGACTATGACCTCAAAGCCCATGCAAGAGTCAGCAAGACCGAGCTTTACGTTTATGTGGAATACGACGAGCCTAAAATGGTTACCCGCTTTGTCGTGAAGCCAAATATGGGCAAACTCGGCCCGCTCTTCAAGGGCAAAGCAAAAGCCGTTGCAGATGCCTTAAAGCAGCTTTCTGAAGCAGAACTCTCGCTCTCAAAAGATCAAATCAAAGTCACCGTGGATGGGGAAGAACTGACTGTTAACTCAGACGTGGTGGACTTTGCGGAGGAGACCGTAAAAGTCAGCGGAGAAAACGTTATTCCTCACGTGATCGAGCCTTCCTATGGTATCGACAGGATCTTCTACGGTGTAATGGAGCATGCCTTTGACGAAGAAAACGTTGCTCAGAAGGCAGCCGAATCCGGCCTTAAAGGCGCAGGAGAAGCAGAAAAGACAGAGGATACAGGAAAAAGACCCGAAGCAGAAAAGGGTGAAAGTGAAGGCGAAGAGGAAGAGGAAGCCCGCCTTGTGATGCATTTCTCAAGCGCAGTCGCTCCTGTGCAGGTCGCAGTCCTTCCACTCCTGACCCGTAAAGAGCTTGCAGACCCGGCAAAAGAAATCGTTGCAAAACTCAGGGAAAAGAGCCTGCTTGTCAATTATGACGACTCAGGGACCATCGGGCGCCGCTACAGGAGAAACGATGAAATCGGAACTCCTTACTCAGTTACTGTGGACTACGATACCCTTGAAGATGGGACTGTAACCATAAGGGACAGGGACGCTATGCGCCAGGTCCGGGCCCCAATCGAAGGGATCGAAAACGTACTCTACGAACTGATCTACAGAGGCAGAAGCTTCGAATCAGCAGGCAAACCCTTTAACTTCTAAAATTAAGGATACTGCAATTCTGCAATTCCTGAGCTGCGGGTTAAAAGTCCTGCAGCAAAACTTTTATTTTTTATTACGGATTAATATTACTTTTTTAGAATTGAATTAAAGCCTTGAAACAAATAACCTTGAAAAAAGAAGGCTGAAAAAAGAGAAGACTGAAATAAATAAATAAATAAATAAATAAATATGAAAAAAATCCTGGAAAAAAATGACCGAAAGTCTTTTTCCTGATAAACAGGCATGTATGAAGCATCCATTGATAAAGCCCGACACAGTTGAGCAGAGGCTTTACCAGCTTAACCTTGCAGGAAAAGCCCTGGAAGGGTCAAGCCTGGTTGTACTTCCCACAGGGCTTGGAAAAACCATTATAGCTCTTTTTGTAATTGCTTCCAGGCTCCAGCGTTTCGGGGGAAAAGCCCTGATCCTTTCTCCTACAAAACCTCTTGTAGACCAGCATGCCGCTTTTTTTAAAAAGGTGATGACCCTTCCCGAAGAAGAAATTCTGGCTTTTACAGGCAGCATTGCCCCTGCTGAGCGGGAAAGGCTCTGGGCACAGGGAAAGCTGATAGTATCTACCCCCCAGGTTATTGAAAACGACCTTCTTACGAAACGGATCAGCCTTGAAGACGTAAGCCACATCACCTTTGATGAAGCCCACAGGGCTGTTGGAAATTATGCTTATACTTTTATTGCGGAAAAGTACTTTGAGAGCGCAAAAAATCCCCATGTGCTCGGAATTACTGCAAGTCCGGGCAGCTCAGACGAGAAAATTGCAGAGGTCTGTCAGGCTTTACATGTTGAAAATGTAGCTGTGAAAACCGAGAAAGACAGGGACGTTCGCCCTTATGTGCAGGAAAAAGAATTAGAGTGGCTTCAGGTCCAGCTTCCTGCCGAAATGGCTGAAATTCGGAGCTATCTGGAAAAGATCTTCGATGACCGGCTTGGAATCATAAGAGAAATGGGATTTTCTGCAGGCAGTGGAAAATACATCTCCAAAAAAGACCTCCTGCTTCTCCAGAAACAACTCCAGGATAAAATCCGCATAGGGGGAGACCCTGCGATTTTCTCTGCCATGTCTGTGGTTGCGGAGATGATGAAGGTTAACCATGCTGTGGAAATGGTGGAGACGCAGGGGCTTGAGACTCTAGGAAAGTACCTGGAAAAATTGGAGGCTGAAGCCTCTTCCAGCAGTTCAAGCAAGGCTGCAAAAAGGCTCATGGACGACCTCTACATGAGAAAAGCCCTGTACAGAGTAAAGGAATGTGACGTTGAACATCCTAAACTCGCACTTGCACGGAAGATAGTATCCGAACAGCTGGAAGAAAACCCTGATTCCCGGGTAATTGTGTTTACCAACTACAGGGACACTGCCGAAATAGTGGCAAATGCCCTTTCTGAGGCTCCAGGAGTTATTCCGATCCGTTTTGTGGGGCAGGGTTCACGGCATAAAGACAAAGGACTTACGCAGAAACAGCAAGCTGGAATCCTCGATAAATTCAGGGCAGGGGAATACAACGTACTTGTAGCTACTTCAGTTGCTGAAGAAGGGCTTGATATCCCTTCCACGGATATGGTGTTATTTTACGAACCCATCCCCTCGGAAATCCGCAGCATCCAGCGCAAGGGCAGGACAGGCAGGCAGCAAAAAGGCAGAGTAATTGTGCTTGTGACAAAGGGCACGCGGGACGAAGCCTACTACTGGAGCAGCAAAAATAAGGAAAAGAGGATGCTTAACAGCATGCACGGGCTTGAAACCGTCCTTACCCCAAAGGCTTCAAAGAAGAGGGTAGAACTTTCTGATTTCGAAAGCCTATCCTGTACTTCAGACTCGAAGACGAAAATGGAAGAAATCGAGATGGAAAACGGGGATGAAAACGGGGATGAAAACGGGGATGAAGATGGAAATAGCTTCAATAAAAGTCCTGAAGATATTAGAAAAAACGGAGAAGATAAAGACATATACCTGGAAACAAGCGCAGATGGGAATGAAAATGCAGATGTAAATGCAGATGTAAATGCAGATGTAAATGCAGATGTAAATGCAGATGTAAATGCAGATGTAAATGCAGATGTAAATGCAGATGTAAATGCAGATGAAAAAGCAGATGAAAAAGCAGATGTAAACGCAAAAGAGAGGCAAAAAACCCTGG
>JBFHIK010000256.1:0-4354 GCA_041596555.1 Methanosarcina sp. | reverse complement strand
TCATCAGACTCCACAAGGGCATAAAGGTACTCTTTCCTCATCCAGTTATAACGTTTATTCATAACGTCACAGAAGGAGTTAAGGTCCACCCAACCGCATTTGTCCATTTGTACCCCTGCAGATGCCGGAAAATGCCGAAGAGTACCTGATACAAACCTGCCGAGCTTTTCTTCCCTTCCGTCGTCCAGCACGTATCTGCCAGGGCGTTTACACTGCTGACAGCTGCCTCCTCTAAAATAGCCGTGCTCAGTGCATTTTCGAATCATAGTATCATGTACATAATGAAACTTTACCATAAATAAGGTTTTGTTTTAAGATCTTCTTTTCTTAAAACTAGTTTTTGAGAAGAGAATTTTAAACCATTCCCTTCAAAATTCTGATTTATCTCCCCTCAGTTTATCTTCTCAGTTTATCTTCTCAGTTTATCTTCTCAGTTTATCTTCTCAGTTGTCCCTCGTGCCTGCAGCCCTTCCCAGAATTTTGTAGAGAAGAAAGCCCGAAATAGAGAAGATAGCAGCTCCGAGCATGGTCGCCCTGAAGCCGAAAAGCTGGGATAAACCTCCTCCAAGAATGGCTCCCACAACCCCTGCTGCCCCAATCATTGAGTTAATCAGACCTGCTGCTGTAGCTTTATCAGGGTTCAGCTCCACAACCCTGCGGGTTGAGCCCACATAGAGAAAAGACCAGGAGCAGGCAATAACGAACATCCCGGGGATAACGTAAAGATAAGAGGAGGCAAGGGCATAACTGATAAAACCGACCACTGAAAGCAGGTAGCCCGCACGGATAAGCTTTTCGTTTTCAAACGGATCAAGCCTGCGCATTATCAGAAACTGGATTGCAGGATTTATAGCATAAATAACTCCGATCCAGAAAGCATTTGCTCCGAGTTCCCGGAGATAGAGGGGAAAAATAGTCCAGACCCCGACGGCGCCGGTATGCCGCAGGAAAAGAGAGAAATAGGTCCCTGAATTCTTCAGCAGGGTGTTAAGGGAGAAGTAAGAAACATTCAGCTCCGGCTTTTCAATGTCTTTTAACCTGAAAGCCTGCAGGAAACATAAGGCATAAAAAAGAGATGAAAGTCCAAAAAGCAGATTCATTCTTACCCCTATCAATCCTGCCAGGAGAAAACCCGCCATCCAGCCGAGAGAACCCAGAGAGATGAACCTTCCAAGGCTCTGATTCTGATAATGGACATAGGCTATCAGGGCACCCGGGTGAATCCCAACACTGAAACCGGCTAGAGCCCTTGCAAGCATGAGGGTAAAAGGATCGGTGGCAAAAACCTGAAGAAAAAAAGCAGCTACAGCACATCCAAAACCTCCCAGAATTACTATACGCAGGTGGTGAAGGTCAGCAAACCTTCCGAAAATAAAGGAAGAAAGAAGGGTTGTGGCAGAATAGATCCCCACTATAATCCCGACCTCGACATAAGAAGCACCGAATGATGCGGCAAAAACGGGAATAAAAAGCAGCGAGAGAACATTAGCCATGTTTGAGAGGAACTGGACGTTATTTATTCTTATCAAGTAGATTCACACTATAAAAGCGCCGGCATAACTTATTATGTTTTCCAAAATGTGAAGTAAGCTAAAATACACACTCTCAAGATGCCTAATCTCAAGATACCTAATTTCAAGATACCTAATCTCAAGATGCCTAATCTCAAGATACCTAATCTCAAGATGCTTATTCGGATAAAATAATCTTATCCCGAATATTGAATACTTTCACCCTGGATACAGTAGTCTTTTGTAAGACACTTTACATACCGTATCAAAGGCTCTTTAAAAAACAACCAAAAAAGGAAAAACTTACCAAATAATATTTAATTTTCAGGGATATTCTTATTATGCATTAATGAAAGGACGTATAGAACCTGATGATTTCTCACATGAAATTGGAAGATATTTTATCTTAAGTTTGAAAATATTTGGTCTGAATTTTCACCTCAAACTTTCACCTGAAATATATCAGATTTGCAAATCGCTTCAAGTCTTAAAATAAAACTTACAGTAACAGTCTTTCAGGGATAAACACCTGATATTTAAGGCAAGAATACATATCGAAGAAAAGCACCACCAAACACGGAAAGTAAGTATCAAACACTCAAGGGAGTACCATGACCGATATTGACACTATTTATAAGAAGCTCAGCCATGTCATCAGTAGAGAGGATTTCCTGCAGCGCACACAGGAAAAGGTCGAGAACATGGGAGGGCTTTGTGATGAAGCGATGGCTGCCATGCTGGTTGCCAATGAACTGGGATTCTCAGATGCGGGCAGAGACAGCATAAAAATAGAAAGTATTACACCCGAGAGCGGACCTGTTAATTTTGTTGCAAGAATTGTTTCGATTTTTGATATCAAGGAATTCACCCGGAACGACGGCACTATAGGCAGAGTTGGAAATTTGATTGTCGGAGACGAAACCGGAAAAGTAAAGTTAACCCTGTGGGACAATATGGCAGACCTGATTAAACTCGAAAAAGTAAAGGTAGGGCAAACCATCCAGGTCAGCGGCCACGCAAAGCAGGGCTATTCCGGAGTGGAAGTTAACATCGGCAATAATGGAGTCCTGACCGAAAGTGAGGAAGAAGTTGATGTTGTTTCGGCCAGCCAGAATATAAAGGACATAAAAGACGGAATGGGAGACCTCAACCTTATGGGAAAAGTACTTGAGGTTTCTGAAGTCAGGACCTTCCAGCGCAAAGACGGGAACAGCGGGAGAGTTGGAAACCTGACGCTTGGAGATTCCACAGGCACCCTCAGAGTGACGCTCTGGGACGAAAAAACCGATTTTTTAACCCAGATTGAGTACGGGGACACTGTTGAATTGATCAATGCTTACGCCCGTGAAAATGCCTTTACGCAGAAAGTAGAGCTGCAAATAGGAAACCGGAGTATCATCAGGAAAAGCGAAAAGGAAGTCGAATATAAAGAAGAGTTTACCCCTGTTGCAGATATAAAAGCTGACATGAATAATATCAATATTTCAGGTAGGATACTTGACATCTCAGAAGTCCGGGCCTTCGAGAAAAAAGATGGATCTCCCGGCAGAGTTGGAAATCTCCTCCTGGGAGATTCCACAGGCAAAATAAGGCTTACACTCTGGGACGAAAAAACCGATTTTCTTGAGGAGATTGACTTCGATGAAACAGTGGAGGTTCTCAATGCATATTCTCGGGAAAACACTTTCAGTCAGCAGGTGGAACTCAGCCTGGGAGCCAGAGGGATAATTCAGAGAAGTGAAAAAAAGGTTGAATACAGAGAGAAATTTACTGACATCGCCGACATTATCCCGGGAGAAAGTTATTCTGTCCAGGGAAAAGTTGCCGAAATCGGCGAACTGAGAGAATTTGAGAAGGAAGATGGAACCGAAAGTGTTGTCGCAAACCTGCAGCTTAAGGATGAAACAGGCAATATCCGGCTAACTCTCTGGGGAGAACAGGCCTATGTGATAGAGGACCTCGATATCGACTCCGAGATCCAGATCATTGACGCTTATGCTAAATATGGTTTGAACGAAGAAATAGAACTTAGTGTTGGGAACAGGAGCAGAGTGATTATTCTCTGATCATTCCCTGTTTTTATCAGTTTTTGTTGACTAATTATCGGCTTCTATTTGGTTTTTTTCTTTTTCCTTTTTATATAATATTAGTAATTTTAGATCCGGAAACGGGTAGATAAAAAAGTACAGAAGTTAGTTCCAGTGGAAATGTAGGGGTCTAAAAAATTTCCTGTGAGAGAAATCAATAGCATTATAAATATAATTCAGAATAATTTATTCTGTATAAAGCTGTTTTCTAAGATAGATTTCTCTTCTGCTACTTCTCCCTGATATTTTTTAAAGAAAACTCGATATATTTCATTCAGAGCAAAATATTCCAGTGGAAATAAAGGGGTTGTGAAAAAAATTCCTGCCGGACTTTCATAAACCTCTATTAAAGAAATCGACGACTTCGGCCTCAAAAAAGGTTTCAGCCCCGACTTTATGTAAACTCAGATATTTACAAAAAAAAGAAATGCCGTTATCATTATGTACTATTGACTCGTATATATTAAATGTTATAAAAAGGTCTTAGAAGTGCGGGAAAGAAATTTAGAGGGAAAAGAGCCGGAAAAAATATTTGAACGGAAAGTTTACCAGAACACCGGCTTTTCAGGAATTCACTCCAGATCTGTATAAAAAGGGGAAGTTTAAAGGAATCTGGAAGATTTTTCCATGGGAAATTGAAAACCTGAAAAGATTATTGAAAACCGGAAGAGATTATAATTGTGGATTTATAATAGTGAATCTATAATAGTGAATCTATAATAGTGAATCTATAATAGTGAATCTATAATAGTGAAT
>JBFHIK010000255.1:0-4375 GCA_041596555.1 Methanosarcina sp. | reverse complement strand
CTTTCTTTTAGGGGCAGGGTGCACGCACGACAAGCACCGGGCCTTTTGCATTCCTGACTACTTTTTCGGACACGCTGCCTATCAGGAAACGTTCAATTTCGCTTTTCCCAAGAGAGCCAACGATAATCAGGTCTATCCCGTTCTTTTCTGCAAAATTGACAATTTCTTCTGCAGGATGCCCTTCAAGAAGGGTGGATTCTACCTGCAAGCCTGCGTTTTTTGCAGTTTTTTCCACGTAAGAAACGGCTTCTTCCGCCATTTCCCTGAACCGGTCATACATTGCCTCTTCCCACCCCTGATCTTCAGGAGCCGATGAATAAATCGACCTGTCAATAACGCTGGCAGCATAAATTTTTGCTCCGCTCAGATGAGCGAGCTCAAACGCGGCATCTGCAGCTTTTCTGGCACTTTCGGAGCCATCGGTTGCAATCAGAATTTTTCGATAGAATTTGCTCCCCATGATCCATACCCCATAATTTTATCCCCTCTCTGAATATAAGTGCGTTCATATTAATAATTTTCATCCAATAATTTTCATCCAATAATTTTCATCCAATAATTTTCATCCAATAATTTTCATCCAATAATTTTCAGGGATAGGAAGAGATGTCGATAAAGACAAAGAGCATATACTTCTTAATACAATTAATAAAGAGGAGGATCGACCTTGGGAAAACAGGGAATTAAACTAACCCAAATATTAATTTTGATGTCCATTATCCTCCTTTTTGCTTCAGGAAGCGGCTGCATCCGAAGTTTTGAAGAGGAAAGCTACTACAACATCAAAGATATGGACATCTCTGCAGACCGTGCAGGGACTTCTTTTGTAGACCTCAATGTCACGACATACGTAGAAAAATACCAGGGGGATACAGAGAAAAATACCTCCCTTCTTCTGAAAGTTTACAGCAGGGAGAGCGGGCTGCTTGAAGTACAGGAGGAGGTGAAGCTCGGGAAACTGAAAAAAGGGGAAACAAAAGCCGTAAGTCAGAGCTTGAGCCTGCCTAAGACCGGAGGATATAATATACGTTCGGTTCTTTTCGAAGAAGATACCCAGAAGGGCAGCGGAGAAATCAATGTCTATAACCTGGATTTTCTGCCTGCTGACGTGCAGGACATAGGGCTTGAAATTTCCGAAATGGATTTCAGGGTCAGGAAGGTTGAAGACAAAAAAGTCCTCATTGAAAGCGATCTCTATCTGACAAATGAGGGAAAGAGAACCAGTCAGGATCTCCGTATGCTTGTCAAGGTCCGGGAGATGGACGCGGGGCTCCTTGCCGATAAGGTCTGGATGCAGACAGGGGAAATCAAGCCCGAAACAACAGTTATCCGGAGTGTCAACCTGACCATGCCGGACCAGTACAATTACGTTGTCGAAGTGCTGATCTGGAACAACGATACTATTGTCAGGCGCGGAGAAGATTATATCCAGCTCAACCCGGAAATTGAGGTTAAGGATAAGACTTCCACGGAAACCAGGAAGATTCAGACCAGCGAATTTGAAAATGCGGATGAACCTCGAATGGTTCCTGAAGAGGACTATGCAGGAGAAGAAGCAGCTCCAGGATTCAGCCTGTTCCTGGCAGCAGTCCTGCTCTGTTCGGCAGCAGTTTTAAGGAGGCGGTTTGGATGAGTGAAACAGAAGAGCTCAACTCAGAGACAAAAGGGGCAAAAGGGTCAGACCTCGGGGAGAACTTCAAGAAAGGAGTTTTTGTGATTGCCATGCTGCTCCTGCTTGTGGCAACCTTTCAGCTCTATTTCTCCTTAACACGAGTAATCGATATCTGGTTCGAGTATCAGTATATACCTATTTTCAAGGCTGTGTATAATCTCATTGTCCTGCTCGTAAGCCTGTACATCATCAGGCTGTATATCGTAAAGCGCTGAGATTTGCCTGAAAAGCTAAGATTTGCCTGAAAAGCTAAGATTTGCCTGAAAAGCTGAAAAAAGCCCTGAAATAAAGACGAAGACGAAAATATATACATAATACAAAAATATCAAAAGAATCCAAAAATATAAAAGGAAATCTATTGAAAATATTTAAAAAAACAGATTGAAGAGCCGAAACAGTTGATTTGAGGAGACCTTAGCATCAGGCCTCTTCAATAAGTTTTTTTACGGTTTCAAGCACAAGAACTGCATCCTGTCTTTTTACGTCAACTTCGCTGTTAATACAAAAATCAAGAAGTTTCATCCTTTTTTCTTCCGGGATCAGGCCTTTTTTAGCCCCTTCTTTTGTAAGCCCGAGATAGCTCCTGTCAGGGTAGTAAGTATTGATCGCAAGGTCCAGGAGGCTATCGTGCTCTTCTTCACTTACGAGTCCGGTAGTGAGAGCGGCTTTCAGGGTTTCCCGGATATTTACCAGGGGCACGGAGATGGGCTCAAATGTATCAGGGTTGGTGCTTACAGCTACCTCGTCGTCAGACTCAATAACCCCATCCCGGTACCATTCGTAAACTTTTCCAACGCCGATCATGCCGTGTGTATCCAGTTCAGAAGCCCTGAGAGCTCCCATGCTGGCGCCGCCCACTACCTTTACTCCTGCATTAAGGGCAGATAGGATTTCTCTGTGCCCTACTGCGGCCCGGTCAAAGAAAATTCCATCTATGATTCCCATGACCGTATATCTCTGCTGGACAAACTTTTCAAGCTGGAACCTGCGTACCGGGGGCTGGTATTTTGCCCTGAGGATTTTTTTGGCATCCTCATGGCTGATGCTGTTACCGGTAAAGATAACTGCTCTTGCTTTCATCTTCTTTTCCACGGCTTTTCGTTTTTGTTTCTGGAAAATTCTTTCTTCTTCCCGGCAGCAATTCTTTTTCCTGTACGGTCGCGGTCGATTGTGAAAAGTTCAAAGCCCGGAATGATTACCCTGACTACAGGCACTGCGATTTCCTCTCTTGAGAGGTCCACGACAAACACCTTTTCGGCAAGGCCCTTAAGGTTTTCAAGTATTACGTCGATGCTTTCCGCAGGGGTTTTTCTGGAGAGGTCCTGCACTTCGGAAAGGGAAATCTTTTCTCCTTCTTCGAACCAGAACCAGTTCAGGCGCTTCATGCGGTCATACCCTACGCTCCTGATAAAGCCCTCCCTGTCCGTGTCTTCCCTTGCGCCCTGGATCTGGACAACCCTCGACTGCGCAGCTTCAGTTATTGCTCTTGCAACTGCGATCTCAGGTTTAAGGTGGGCCCCTGCTCCCATGACCAGAAGAGCCGGGTCTTTTAATTTTACGTCATCAGTTGCCGCAATAACTGTCGGGATTCCGGTGTCCGTCGGGACAAGCCAGACCTTGAGTTCAATTCCGGCATCTTTGAATTTTCGGGCAAGTTCGTAAAGGTACCCGTCTTCTTCTGTCAGCACGATCTCCTTTCCAAGATTACGGGTAAATTGGGCTGTGCTGATGGCATCTCTTTCTATAACTTCAAGCATCCCGTGCAGGATAGCTTCCTCAAGTACGTTTCCTGAAGCCAGCCCATTCGTATTGCTCAGGAAAAGTTTCTGGCACTGCCCGGGTGCATCGTAGGGGTGGTAAACTGCATTTGCGCTTATGAATGTCTCTTCTCCGTTCATTAAATCATATGCTCCGACCCACTCCATGAGGGAACTGGGGTTAAAGGGCTGGGATAGGAGCAGGGCGTTTGGATCAAGCACGCTGCAGTTTTCTATGGCAGATGCATAGGAGTCCACGAGGGCCGGGGCAGAAATACCACCCTCAATGTTTGCATTCACACCGGGCCTTTCTGCCAGGCAGCGCTCAAAACTCTCCATCATTGCCGAAATCCGGGCCCTTTGCTCGGTCGAGCCCTTGCCTGAGTAGATACTGATAGCTCCCGGAGCGGCACTGGGGCGGATTGCCGAGAAGATTGGAATTCCGAGCCTGTCCAGGTTTGTGATATCTGCAATACGGGTGACACCTATCTTTTTTATCTGGGCTTTGGTGTTTTCAAGGGTTGTGGCTTCATCATACACACGCTGCGTGCCTTCGATGTATGAGAGAGACCTGTCAATTTTTATCTCGGGCATAGTTAGAAACCTTCTCATTTCTTGTTATATATTTTGTGTTTTTTCGGGAATTTACGAATTTTTTGCAGGGACTTTTACAGTTTTCCTGTGCAGGACTTTTTTGACAAATGAATATGAATAGAATACAATTAGAATACAAACAGAATACAAACAGAATAACGCTATATATTGAAGGGATCTATAAGTATGTAAGAGGGTTTATAAGGGGTTTTTGTCCGATGGATCTCAAAAAATTGTTTCTTGAAGAAAACGTCGGGGGATTTGATCTTATTCTCCGAACCTTGCTTGGAGTGCTTGGACTTACTGTTCTGGCAATGAATCTTGTAAAAAGTTCTCCTCTGAAATGGATCAT
>JBFHIK010000254.1:0-4417 GCA_041596555.1 Methanosarcina sp. | reverse complement strand
TGAATAAAAGATAGTTACAAAGATAGTTGAATAAAAGATAGTTACAAAGATAGTTGAATAAAAGATAGTTAATACTGGATGTCTCACGTTCCGGACTTAAATATATTTTCTGGTTCTTACTCCGGTTAGATTACAGGCCTTAAGGAGCTTTCTGGTTATCAACTGCAGTCCGAATAATTCATTGAACAGATTTTTTCAGACCTCTCAATGTAATATTCAAAGAGTTCTCTACCCCAGGCAAGGGCGCGGGGTTCAAAACTAAGAAGGTACTGCCCTTCAAACTTTCCTTTCTTATTGAAAAACCCGAGCAATACCGCAGTATCAGAAATAGCAATCAATGAAGGAATTTCAAGCGGGGTTCCTGCATACACAAAAATAGTGGCGTTTTTCTTCGCCAGGATTTCCTCTCCCGTATCACGGAAATCCCCTGAAAACCTATCAAATGAATCTCTGCTAAGGATGAGCTGCACCTTAACATCTCTTTTTGCGAGCTCCAGAGAGAAAGAAGGGATCTGAGGGTGAAAATAAGAAAAAAGGAGCATAACCTTTGAAGACCCGGTAAAATGATTAATCATCTCAGGGAACAGATCAAATCCGTGAGTTAGCCCGGGTTCGACAAGCTGGCTTCCTTTAAGCTCCCCTATACGTCTTAACAGATGGAAAGGAATTGAATCCAGTTTCCTGTGGCTCCAGAAAGAATCATTTTCCTCAAGTGTACTGACCGCATCCAGTAAAGGCCTGGCTTTTGTAATTAATATAGCACCTATAATAGAAAGACTATATACATCTCCTTTCTGAACAATCAAACCTTCTTCTTTTAATTTTTTGAGAGGGGGAAGCAGGGAAATTCTGGAGTCCTGAAGTAGATCAAGAATTTCATCAATATTTCGGGGCCCTTCTGCCAGCAGTAACAGTAAATTTTTCCTTTTGTCGGAAAATAAAAGGAGATTAACAAGCTGCAGTTTCATCTGGTTTTGCGCCTTCTAACGTAAATTAACATTTTTAGCAATACGATAGTGTGAAGATATCAAAATAGAGTGCAGACATAATCATTAAGGTATAGATATAAATGTTACCCCGAGTCTGAAAAATCAGAAGAGTAGAGAAGATGGAATAAAAGATAGAAAGATAGAAGACAATTTTCGTAAGTTATCATTAATTACCTGAGACCGGAACAAAAAAGAAATATTTGAAAAAATACTATATTATAGAAACGATTTTTTACAGAAACGATTTTAAAGAAACGATTTTAAAGAAACGATTTTAAAGAAACGATTTTAAAGAAACGATTTTAAAGAAACGATTTTAAAGAAACGATTTTTTACAGAAATAATTTCAGTTGAAAAAGTAACCCAGAAAGTAGAACTTTGAGGAGAATAAAGTAAGGAGGGGATTTTGATTAACAAAACGCTTCCTGTACTACTGATATTAATGTTGAGTTTTGTAGCCGGATGTACAGAGAACCAGACAGAGATCTCAGAAAATGCAACTATAACCCATAAAACATATGGAGCGTTCACACTCCCGGAAATGCAGTTGCAGGTGCTAACCGTAAACAGCACATCGATTGTGTTTACAACTTCGGACAATGAAGGAAAATTCATGAAAACATATGAAAAGCCCTTCAATGAAAGCGCTTTCAGAGATCTTACCAACCTGTTTGAAGAAAATGGGTTCCTTCAGATGGAAGAACGCTATATCCCGCAGGAAGGGCAACCTGTAGTCGCGGATGTGGGGACCGTCGAAATCAGCCTGAATCAGGAAACCCGTGAAAAAACCGTAATTGTAGACCCATATTCTTCCGAATATATGCCTGAAAACCTCCAGAAAATCGATTCTGCACTGGTTGAACTTCGGGCTTATGCCATGTCCACTTCTCCGGAAGAAGCTGAAAGGATAGCTGGGGCCTGGGTAGAAACTGCACCCACATACAGTTTTGATGGCTTTGAACTCGAAATGCAAACCCATGAGGTGCTTGAGAGCTTCCCGGAGCAGTATGTTCTGAACTATACATTTACGAGCAGGCACGGCGGCTATGGAAACCGGACAGACCGGATTGTAACTGAAGCTCTCACCCCTCACAGCATAGAAGTCATTGTTTCTGAGGGGAAAGTAATGTCTGCTGTAATCGATGGAGAATGGGACGAAATTACCCAGGAGCCTCTTGAGATAGAACCTGATGAGACTGATATTACTGAGAATACTACGGGAGCCTCAGGAGCAGAAGGAAACACTGTAGAAATGAAGTACTTTATATCTGAAGAAAAAACTCCCTGGGACCAGTGGTATGAAGAAGGGAACATCCGGTTTATTAAAGCCCCCACCCAGTCAGAACTGATAACCGCTTACTATGGAACCGTTTACGGCATAGAGCTCTCCGACATACAGAGGATTGATAGCTGCGACCTTGGTTATCTATGCGGAGAAGGATTTTATGTTGGCAAGGTAAAAGAAAACGATTCATCGAAAATGAAAGACCTGGGATGGAAAGACATAGGAGAGTATTAAGCCCATAGCGGGAAGGAAATATCGGAGAGGAGAATGTCAGAGAGGAGAATATCAGAGAAGAGAATGTCAGAGAGGAGAATGTCAGAGAAGAGAGTTCAAGGAAAGAAATAAGAAAAAAGCACCTTTTATTTTCCCTTCCAGGTGCTTTCCATGTTCAGGCAAGTGAACTACCCCGATGCCGGAAGAACGTCAGTCATCACTACTACTACTGCTTCTTGAAGTCTTTGGAGCAGGAGGATAATAGCAGCTCGAAAGGGCTCCGTATACGTACTGAGTAGGAGCCATCCAGACAGTTCCGGTGCCTTCAAATGTCTGAAGGGCTCCCTCGCCGCTGGTCAGATTTCCGACCAGATTCTTTGCAGACCTCTCAACCGTAAAGTTGATAGAAGCCGACCTCAGGAATACAAAATTTCCATCAACCTGCATTCTCTCATTTTTAAGCTCATATTTTAGAACCTCAGCCGTAGGCACGGGAATTGCAAGTACACACAGACCTGTTCCACTGATTTTTGTCTGGAACCAGCCTTCCCCTCCAAAAAGACCGGAGGACAGATTTTTCTGGGTTGAGACTTCTACCTTGACCCCGTTTTCACAGCAGTAGAACATTCCCTTATCTACAATAATCGCATCATTGTTCAGTTCCATCAGTATGTAATGGCTGAAGCTTGGTTCGAGGAAAACCTCTCCTGTACCTGAGTACGTAGGAGTAAAGGCAGACTCGTTGGTCAATTTATTTTTAAGCAGTTTTTTTGCAAGACCTCCAACTCCTCCGGTCTCGCACTCAGCACAGATAGCCCCCTTGTGGAAGTGCAGGGCTCCACTTTCAGTAGTTACTGCACTATTCATGAGGGTGATTTTTACCTGCTTGAGGCTCATGCCAGCTTTCTCAAGGTAATACAGGTTTTCTGCAAGGCAGACATCCCTGAGCCCCCGCAGGGTCTTATACTCGAGGATTTCGATCTTTATTCCGTCTTTTTCAATGCATTCAAGGACATTGATGTTATCATAGAATTTTTTCTCGATAATAGGCTCACCACTTTTAAATTTATTGGAATCTAACCTTATAGACACATGCTGAACTCCAGATATAATTTAATATATCCAGCGATTTACTTATGTAAATATATTAATAACTACATTATAATAGTATGGGACATTCTCCGTTTATACAAGGTTATCATGGAAGGCCAATAAGCAAAATATAGTGATCAAAGGAAATACTTTGCATTCAAACCCTGAATATTTAAGACTATAAAGCCAGGAAAAATAAAATTTGAAAAAAACACATCAATGTTAAAAAGCTTACTGAGTATTTGAGAATTATTGTAGAAAGTTTAATACAAAAATGTAGGTTTATGTCTCAAAAAATGTTTATATTGCACCGGGTAACTTTAAGAGCTCTGTAAATTGAACAAGAAAGATCCGGGTTAGATACTGCTTTTTTTATATTGTCAAAAAATAGAGGCAGGTATTCAGGCATGAGTAAAGATAACCCTGATCATCCTTGAGGAAAATTGTTTCCTGTCTCAAAGCCACTTCTCTACCCTTAAGTTCCCTGAGAAGAAGACTGAAAGGATCATCAAATCCGGTCTCAACTATTGCTTTATAGATCAGGTAGAAAGACAGAATTTTGAAATAGTGCCCCATCAGGTTGAAAAATCCATTTTCACCTGTATAAGCCCATAAACTCAGTTCCCCCAGGACTGTCAGAATAATAGACGCTGCAAGCAATCTGAAGACATGGTTTTCAAATCTATCTTTTTTTGCATAAAGAACTATCAGTGAACAAAAAAGAATAAAAGAGATAACATATTCACTGGTTATTTTAAAAAAAGTGAACCCTGAACCTTCAATATAGGAATCCGGAAAATTTCCGAAAACAAAAATAGAGGATAGGGCTCGATTACTA
>JBFHIK010000253.1:0-4418 GCA_041596555.1 Methanosarcina sp. | reverse complement strand
ATATAATAATTATAAATAATTCCGGATAAAAATTAAATATTTTATAGAGGAGAGGTAATTGAAAATTGTATCAACGGATTAGTATTAAGAATAATATATTCTAGATGGTTTATATAAGTAGGAGTAATTATATTACTATACTCATTGATTTTTGAGATCTGGACACCGGGAATCTCAAACTGAAAATGAGCAATACTCAAAAAGAAAAACAGGTCGTGGGAGTAGAATTAAAAAATCAAACGCAACAGCAAATTGCTTGTTTTGTAGGATTTGAGTAACACTACCTCACTACCCCAAAGAGCGACTCTAAAAATAAACAAGCCTCCCTCCCCTCCTGAACGAAAGTCCGCCGTCGGAAACAAATCCCCAAAAATATTCATTCCGGCAGCAGTTTGAGTGAAGGATAATTTTCCTTCACCCATCCCTTTCAATTTCAGTTTCCTTCGTCCTCTTCTACCTCGGCTTCTTCGGGTTCTTCGACTCCTTCAACTTCTTCGGGTTCTTCGATACCTTCAAGTTCTTCAAACTCTTCGGCTTCGTCCTCTTCATCCTCTATTCCAGAGCCTGCTTGTTCTGCTTTTCTGGCTCTGAGGGTGGTCAGTTTCAGCTGCCTTTCGTCTTCTTCTTCTGCTTTGATCCTGGCCATTCCTACCACTTTGTCCCCTGGCTTAATGTTCATTATTCTTACGCCCTGGGTGTTTCTCCCCTGGACAGAGATGCCTTTTGCCGGGATGCGGATGATGATACCTTCCGCGCTCGTGAACATCAGTTCATCATCATCAGCTACGGATTCGACGTTGGAGACCGGGCCGTTCCTGAGGTTTGTGACGATTGTAATCACACCTTTTCCACCGCGACGGTGGGCAGGGTACTGGGAGTATTCCGTCCTTTTGCCAAATCCTTTTTCGGTTACTGTCAGGAGGGTTGTGGACTCGTCTACAAGGTCCATGCTGACAACCTCGTCGTCAGGACCGTCAAGAGTCATACCGCGGACTCCTCTTGCAGTCCTGCCCATCGGACGGACGTTTTCTTCGGAGAAGCGGATGGCTTTGCCTTTCTTCGAAACCATCACAATTTCCTGCTTTCCTTCGGTAAGGAGGACTTTCACAAGCTCGTCACCATCATCCAGGCTGACAGCGATAATGCCGGCTTTCCGGGGGTTCCTGAACTCAGAGAGCGGGGTCTTCTTGATCGTACCTGCCCTTGTTGCCATAACAAGGTATCTGTCTTCAGCAAACTCTTTTGCAGGGATCATTGCATTGACCATTTCGCCTTCCTGAAGCTCAAGAAGGTTTACTATGGCTTTGCCTCTCGACTGGCGGGAGCCTTCAGGGATTTCGTAGACCTTCTGCCAGTAGAGCCTGCCACGGTTTGTAAAGAAGAGAATATAGTTGTGGGTTGACGAAACGAAAAGGTTTTCCACAAAGTCTTCGTCCTTCGTTTCCATGCCGATAATCCCTCTGCCCCCACGGCGCTGCATGGTATAGGTGTCAAGAGGAATGCGCTTTATGTAGCCACTGCTTGTGATTGTGATCACAACATCTTCTTCCGGGATCAGGTCTTCATCAGTCACGTCTTCTGTGTACTGAATAATCTTTGTCCTGCGGGCGTCCCCATACTTTGCCCTGAGTTCAAGGAGTTCAGTCCTGATAATTTCGTACTTGAGCTCATCGCTTTCCAGGATCTTCCTGAGTTCGGCGATCACTTTTACGAGACTTTCCAGTTCCTCAAGGATTTTCCGTGTCTCAAGCCCTGTCAGGCGCTGCAGGCGCATTTCCAGGATAGCCTTTGCCTGGACCTCATCAAGGGCGAAGTTATCTATTAAACCCTGCTTCGCTTCCTCGCCGTTTGCAGAGCCCTTAATCAGGGCAACCACTTCGTCGATGTTGTCAAGGGCAATTCTTAACCCTTCAAGGATATGGGCTCTTTCCTCGCTCTTCCTGAGGTCATAAAGCGTCCGCTTCTGGATGATTTCCATCCTGTACTCCAGGTAAATCTCCAGAAGTTGTTTTAGATTTAGTTCTATAGGTTTCCCGTCCACAAGGGCAAGGTTGATTACCCCAAAACTGGTCTCCATCTGGGTGTGCTTGTAGAGCTGGTTTAAGATCACATTGGCATTTACGCCCCTTGAAAGCTCGACTACAACCCTTATTCCTTCCCTGTCAGACTCGTCCCTCAGGTCGGAAATTCCGACAATTACCTTATCCCTGGCAAGCTGGGCAATGTTTTCAATCAGTCTCGACTTGTTCACCTGGTACGGGAGTTCGGTTACTATAATCTGCTGCCTATCTTTTTTAAGTTCCTGAATTTCGGCAACTGCCCTGATCTTTATCGGGCCCCTTCCTGTTGTGAATGCAGACCTTATGCCTGCTGTCCCGAGGATATGCGCACCTGTAGGAAAATCCGGACCCTTTACCACGGTCATAAGTTCCGAAATTGATGTGTCCGGGTTTTCAATAAGCATCAGGGTCCCATCAATGACTTCTCTTAAGTTATGGGGCGCAATGTTCGTTGCCATTCCAACGGCAATTCCTGTTGACCCGTTGATAAGGAGGTTTGGAAGCTTTGCAGGGAGGACTTCCGGCTCTTCCAGGGACCCGTCATAGTTAGGCCTGAAGGGCACCGTCTCTTTATCAATGTCAGCCAGCATCTCCTCTGCAATCCTGTCCATACGGACTTCAGTATATCGCATGGCTGCAGCCGAGTCTCCGTCAATGGACCCGAAGTTTCCCTGCCCATCGATCAGGGGATACCTGAGTGAGAATTCCTGCACCATGCGCACGATACTGTCATAAACTGCAGAATCTCCATGCGGGTGGTACTTACCAAGTACGTCTCCCACAACACGCGCGGACTTTTTGTAAGATTTATCGTGGGTAATCCCTGCTTCTTTCATGGAAAAAAGAATCCTGCGGTGGACAGGCTTTAAGCCGTCGCGGGCATCGGGGAGAGCCCTTCCGACGATGACGCTCATGGCATAGTTAATGTAGGAGCGTTTCATCTCGTCTTCGATAAGAACGGATGTGACTCCTGTCCTTTCGGGTTCTTCATCCGGCTCTTCGGGGGTAGGATCTGCTCCGTTTTCCTGCTCTTCAAATCCGGGTTCTTTATCCGGTTCTCCGAGGGTAGGGCTGGATACTAAATTTTCATCTTCTGTTATTTTTTCTACTTCAGGATCTTCATCCAAACCTTCCGGAATAAGGCTTGTCTGGTAAGATTTTTTCAATTCTGCTTCGGATTTAATTTGATCTTCACGTTCTGCCATTTTTCACCACCTCAGATGTCCAGCTCCACAACCTCTTTAGCGTGTGTTTCGATGAAGTTCCTGCGTGGTTCTACCTCGTCTCCCATGAGGATACGGAAGATATCGTCAGCGCGGATTGCATCTTCCAGAGTGACCTGCAAAAGAGTCCGGCTCTCAGGATTCATAGTGGTTTCCCAGAGCTGTTCGGGGTTCATTTCTCCAAGACCTTTGTAACGCTGGATGTAGAGTCCTTTTTCCCCGAGTTCCTTTTTCTTTTCTTCCAGCTCTTTGTCCGAATACACGTAGTAATCCGCCTTTCCTTTCTTTATACGGTAAAGAGGCGGCTGGGCGATGTATACATACCCGGCATCAATCAGGGGCCGCATATAGCGGAATAACAGCGTAAGGAGAAGAGTTCTGATATGCGCTCCATCTACATCGGCATCGGTCATGATAATGACCTTGTGGTAGCGGGAGTTTTCAAGGGAAAAATCCTCACTGACCCCGGTCCCTATAGCTGTAACCAGAGAAACAATCTCGTTGTTTTTCAGAATCTTTGCAAGCCTTGATTTCTCTACGTTCAGGATTTTACCCCTGAGAGGCAGAATCGCCTGGAAACCCCTGTCTCTGCCCTGTTTCGCCGAACCACCTGCAGAATCACCTTCTACGACATAAATCTCACAGGCTGCAGGGTTCTTCTCAGAGCAGTCCGCAAGCTTTCCGGGCAGGGTACTGACCTCGAGTGCGTTCTTTCTGCGGGTGAGTTCCCTAGCTTTTTTTGCAGCTTCCCTGGCTCTCTGGGCAAGGAGGGCTTTTTCAAGGATAATGTTTGCAACCTTGGGGTTCTCTTCAAAATATTCCGCAAGCCCATCTGTTACAAGGGAGTCGACTATCCCTTTGACGTCACTGTTGCCAAGCCTTGTCTTGGTCTGCCCCTCAAACTGGGGTTCCATAAGCTTGACGCTGATGATTGCAGTCAGCCCTTCCCTTACATCGTCTCCGGTCAGCTTTGCGTCTTCTTTGGAGAGCTTGTTGGCTTTTATATAATCGTTTGCAACCCTTGTCAGGGCGGTCTTGAAACCGATTATATGAGTTCCACCCTCATGGGTATTGATATTGTTTGCAAAGGAGTACACGTTTTCATTGTAGCTGTTCGTATACTGCATCGCAATTT
>JBFHIK010000252.1:0-4431 GCA_041596555.1 Methanosarcina sp. | reverse complement strand
TTTTGAAGTTGACGGCTGTATCCCATGTTTGAAAACACGGGGATTAGCCTTTTACGCTCCTAAATTAAATAAAAAAAGCCTTCATGAGGATTGTTTTTATAAGTCCTCAACCATGCTGCCGCATGAAATCTGCCAGTTTTTAATCTTCTTTACGGTGACCTTTATGGTTTTCGAAAGCTCAATTGCATCGGCTTTCATCAGGGCTTCTATGCTGTTTATTCCTGCATCCTCTAGTTTTCCTGCAGTTGCTTTTCCCACGCCTTCGATATCCTTTATGGATTTAGGCCTTTCCTTTTTCGGCTGCCTGGCCTGCTCTTCCTGCTGGGTTTTCTGCCATTCGATGAAATTGCACTGCGGGCAGCCAAGGTCCCAGGCTCGTTTTCCCTGATTGATTATGCGGATATGGTGCAGCCCGTGCGCCTCACAGGACTTGTCGGTGACAATGATCTGCCCGCTCTTTGGCAGGGGCAGGGAGAAAGTGCAGTTAGGGTAATTGCTGCAACCTATGAAGCGGCTTCCCCTCTTCGAACGGCGGATCAGAAGATCGTTTCCGCATAAGGAGCAGGTGCCTATGATTTTGTCTTCCCTGAGGCCTGCCTGGAGGGACTCTATGATATTGTCCCTGTTTTTGTCAAGTTCCGAGAAGACCTGCTTCAAAATCTCCCGGGACTCTTCAAGGACAGCCTCCTCCTGGATTTTGCCCTCTGCAATTTTGTCCATATTCTCTTCAAGAAGCTTTGTCATGTCCGGTTTTGTAATTGTGGGGGAATACTTCTCAAGGGTATCCATTACGGCAAAAGAAGTGTTTGTGGGCTGTACCGGGTTTCCGTGGATATAAGCCCTGGAATAGAGTTTACTTATGATCTCGTGTCTGGTAGCTTTTGTGCCAAGCCCCAGCTTTTCCATTATATTAATCAGCCTGCCCTGCCCGTAGCGTCCTGGGGGCTGGGTTTCCTTGTCCAGCATCTCTTTCTTTATTACTTTCAGGGAATCTCCTTCCCTGAGTTCCGGAAATAGCCTATCTTCAGGGGCATTGTAGGGATAATACCAGCGCCAGCCGTTTTCCAGCAGCCTTGCTCCGTTTGCCCTGAACTCTTCCCCATCGATATTGAGTTTCAGGCGCATGGTCTCCCAGGTGCTCGGCCCGGCAAAGGTTGCAAAAAAGCGCCTGACAACAAGCTCGTAAACCTTCCATTCCTCTTCCTTCAGGTCAGTCTCCTTTGCAAGGGACGCCGGATATATAGGAGGGTGGTCTGTGGTTTCTTTTTTCCCGCGTGTAGGGACAAGTTCGGCTTTCTCAAGCAGGGCGTTTGCATACTCCTGAAAAGGCCCTTCCTTAAATATCTCAATTTGAGCCCTCAAATCCAGGGTATCAGGATAAACCGTATTGTCTGTCCTGGGGTATGAAATGTACCCGTTAGTATAAAGGGATTCAGCTAAACGCATGGCATTTGCGGGGCTGAGCCCTATTGAATTTGCCGCGCTGATAAAGCCTGTAGTATTAAATGGGGTAGGGGGCTGGTCAGTTTTTGTGCCCTTTTCTATTTCCTTTAGTTCTGCTTTTTTCCCCAGTTTTTTGAACACCTTTGCAGCTTCCTCTTTGTCCAGGAAGCGGCGAGTTGAGTGCTGGGCGGAAAATGTTTCTTTTGAGGCTGTTTCAAGTTCAGCATGGATCTCCCAGTAAGGGGTCGGCACAAATATATTCCTTTCCTTTTCCCTGTCTACAATAAGTGAGAGTGTCGGCGACTGCACCCTTCCTACCGAGAGGAACATTTTCCCAAGCCTGCCAGCTGCAAGGGAAATATAACGGGTAAGGGCTGCGCCCCATACAAGGTCAATGACCTGCCTTGAATGTCCGGCGTCTGCCAGATTAAAGTCAACGTTTGTTGGATTTGCGAATGCTACTTCAATTGCTTTCGGGGTTATTGCACTGTAGCGGACCCTGTCAAAAGGGATATCCGGGTTTACCTTTTGTATGATATTGAGGGCTTCGACTCCTATCAGTTCTCCTTCCCGGTCGTAGTCAGTTCCAATAGTGACCCTATCTGCCTCTTTTCCCAGGCTCCTTAAAGCAGTCACGATCTTCCGGTTGATTGGAGTTGTTGTAATCTCGGCGTCTACCAGGGCTCTGGCATCAACCTTCTGCCAGTTGTTGTACTCTTTTGGAAAATCTATCCCGACAATATGGCCGGAAAGCCCTACCACTGCAGTCTCCTGCCTGTTTTCGCCGGATCCGATCTCGTACCGGTATACATCTACTCCGCTGACTCTTTCCTTCTTAGGACTTTTTGGAGCCAGAATCGCAGCTATCCTCCTTGCTGCTATATTTTTTTCCGTTACGATAAGGTGCATTTAAAACTCCGGTATAACTTTTCTTATAAACACAGCGTTAATTACATTTTGTGGAGGAATGCTGGCGTACCCCTAAATCTATGCCAGTCTGAGTCGAAGCTTGCCTCCTAATTCTTGAAGTTGCCTTTTGGAATATAAATTTATGGATCAAATCTCAAAATATTCTACTACCATAACTCTAATCAGGTTCAGATATTCCTTATTTACCTGTTTTTTCCTTTTTTCGGGGTCTTTTTTACTCAGAATTTTTACTTAAGGTTCTAACACCTCGTCTCTATACCTCGTCTCTATTTTTCTTTTTGTCCCGTCTTCAATGAGTCTGAAAGCAATCTCTACCGCCTCCAGCGGGCTTTTTGCGCTCTCCGTACCTTCGATTTTCCATCTGGACTCAAGCAATATCACAGGCTTTCCCATCTTCAGGCCAAGAGCTATTTCCGAAAGTGTCCCATATTCCCCGGAAACTGCAATAAGAGCATCCGAGGACTGGGATATAAGTGCATTTCTGGCATGCCCCATCCCGCTGAGAATGGCTATATCTATCCAGGGGTTTGCTTCCTCACGCAGAGCTCCGGGCAAGATCCCTATAGTCGTTCCTTCTTCCAGTTTTGCTCCCTTCGCCGCTGCTTCCATTACTCCCCCCAGGCCTCCGCAGAGCAGGACAGCTCCGTTCTTTGCAATCTCTCTTCCCACAGCCTCTGCAAGGGCTTCGGTCTCTCTGCTGCAGGCCCCGGCTCCTATAACCCCTATCTGCTTTCTTACTGGCTGTTTCATCGTACTTCCTCCTGTTCTACTGTGCTTCCTCCTGTTCTAGTGTACTTTCTCCCTTCTCCGGATGGAGTTGCTTTCAGATATAGTGGCTCTGCATTTCCACAATTTCAGTGCTGTTTTTTGCGGTTGCATATTCTTCAAGCGGTTCCCTGTTCAGTTCAAGGAAGCTGTGCCCCCAGTTAAACTTGGACATGACTTTTTCAGCCTGCTCTTTATATCCATAAATATAAAGGGCTGCTGCAAACGCTTCTGCAGAGTTGAGTTTAAAAGGCTTTCCGAAGTTCACCGGATTGCCTGCAAGCATGTAAGGAAGGGCCCTGTGTTCCAGGTTCAGCTTTTCCAGTTCAGGAAAAACTCTTTCGACTTCTTCCCAGGAACAGTCAAGCACAATAATTCCTTTCTTAGGGTTATCGGCTGGTGAAAGTGCTTTTTCTGCCATAGGGTCAAGCAAAATCGCTGAGTGAGGTAGCCTTGATATCCTGTCGTAAAGATGGGCAAGCTCAAAGCGTGCCATTTTTTTCCCTGTGCACTTTTTAGGGTCACACTGCCCAGCATGGTAGATATATAGGGGAATGTCCCGGCTCTTTGTCGGATTCATCATTTATCCTCTGGAATGTGGGATTCATATGTTTTACATCTTTGCTTCGTCGTTCTTTTATTTTCAGTCGAATACCCCGCTAGCTTGCTGCGGGGATGGAAAACTTCCTCGGTAACCGTTGTTAACTAACTGATTTATATTTTAGTTACCTTTATGCTGTAAATGGAACTACGACATGCAAACCATTGTGTCTATAAAATAAGATATCATATGGTTTTTTGTGTGAAGTATTGTAAAAAGCTTCTTTTAGATATAGAACTCATCAACTTTTTGAAAAATATCTGTTTTGAAATTGGTGAAAGGTACTGTTTTGAGTTTGATGCAATTGGTACTGATGGTGATCACGTCCATCTTTTTGTTGGAGCTGAGCCAAAGTATTCTCCTTCAAAAGTCATGCAAATTCTAAAAAGTATTACAACAAGACAAATCTTTAAAGAATACCCTGAGATCAAAAAACAGCTTTGGGGTGGTGAATTTTGGAGTGATGGGGGTTACATTGGAACAGTAGGAGATGGAACAACTTCCGATGTAATAAAAAACTATGTTCAAAATCAGGGAAACCAGGAAGAAAAAGAAGCATACAAGCAAATGAAAATACTCGATTTTTAATCTTCCATTACAACGATAGCGGTGGCGCGAACATACCCCGTTGCTTGCGGCGGGGTGCGCCAGCGCAACTTTGATTACGATTTATTTCTTAACCGAAGACGCAT
>JBFHIK010000251.1:0-4441 GCA_041596555.1 Methanosarcina sp. | reverse complement strand
TTTCTTCGTTTTCTTTTATACAATTTCCAAGAAGCTCCAAAAATTGTACTTCTTCATCATCCAATATGGGCTTTGCTTCTTTCAAAGGCTTTGAGAACCAACCTATGATCTTGTTAGAAAAAGTTTTATTAATTTCTGTGACTCTTGCAGTAGGAGTGATGTCTGGACCATTAGATGACCCTCTCTTGTAGAGATATTTTGCAATTTTTTCTTTTGAATACTCCTGATGCTCAATTCCTTTAAACTCAAAATTATCTTGGCTGGACGCAAACTTGATGCAGAATACATGCTTATAAGTTTCATTGCTTGCAGGATTCTCAACTAAGATTGATACGAAATCGTTTAGATCTTTATTTTCTTTTTCGAGTGTATACTCACCAATTTCTTTTATCGCTTCGATCACAGAAATTACACCCTCATAAAATAATCTAATAGATAATGAAATTAATTCATTATATCAGTTTCTTTTTTCAAATCCAACCCTTAACGCGTAAACCCTAAACATTCATTATTAACATTATATATATACGTTTCTAATTTTAATTATATTAATGAGTATATTATGCAAACTGGCCTATACATCACATCGGAAAGCATATAACCGAACCAAACAATACAATCATTTAATGCCAAAACTCACACTTATCTCCACAATCTACGCTCTTGAACCTGTAATTATCTGTGTGACCCGGCTTTCCCCTTCGAAGATTATACTGCTGTCAGAAGAAGGAGCGGGTGATAAGAAGTTGCAATCCGAGGAAATGATTGAGAAGACCTTTAAAAACGCGCTTGAAGTTGAGAAAAAATATACCTCTCTTTATGATACCGTCCGCGTAGCAAAAGATGTTGCCGAACTGATCGAAAAAGAACACGATAGAGGCAACCAGGTCATAGTCAACGTCTCGGGTGGGCGGAAGCCGCAGGCTTTTGGGGCTCTTTTCGGGGCATATGCCAGGAACGATATGGTACAGAGAATTGTATATGTGACCGAGGAAGACAGTATGATGATTGATTTTCCGGTGCTGAGCTTCAACCTCTCGGAAACAAAGAAACTGATACTTGAAGAGATACAGAAAGGGGTTTCTGCTGTCACTCAGATTGCGGCAACTGCCGGAATTTCTAAGGGTATGACTTACAACCACTTAAGGGAGCTAAAATCAATGGGGTATATTGCAGACGGGGACAATGGGTACATAATAACTGATGCAGGAAAAATTGCCTCTATTTAACCGCCTGGATAAAATACAGGAATTAGATCAAAAACCTTGAGGGGTTTGAGAAAACAAAGCTATTTTCATCGATCTTCTCTTTCCTCTCATTTAAGAGTTTTACATTCCCACATTATCACATTTAATCACACCCAATAAAAAGAAAGAGTCGTAGACTCATTACATCATCGAGGGAAGCATAGAAAAGATAGATACGAAATAAACGTTCTCATCAGAACTTCAGAAATATTAAGATATTCTCATTACTGAGCAAATAGAACAAAATACTTGTGAAGACATTCAATTAATTGGCAGACAGACAAAGATTGAATCAATGGATCCGCCCGCAGACCAGACTGCTGGCAAAATATATGGGAACAAAAAACTAGAGAATATGGGGGAGAAAGGAGTTCAAAGATGCAGTATGGGGGTACTGTATCGAAAAAACTCCCCGCTCCCTTAAATTTTTTTAGCCTTCAATCTGCTCTTTTCTCAGTCTGCCCTTCTCCCAATTTGCTCTTCTCCCAATTTGCTCTTCTCTCAATTTGCTCTTCTCTCAATCTGCCCTTCTCTAAGTCTGCTATTTCTGCTCTGTCCTTTATCGCCTGTTCATTAACGAAATATTCAATCACGATTTTCCGGCTTTCATCGTTGATTTTTCCACAGCTTATTTTTCCGCAGCTTATTTTTCCATAGCCTTAGCCCGGAGGTCTTCAGGGAATTTTTCGATTGCGTACCTGAGGGAGGTCCTGGGCATTTCTTTTTTGTTTTTCATGACGTAAACGAAGACTTCTTGCAGGTGGGATTTGCTGGCTTCTTTCAGCATCCAGCCGTAGCCTTTCCGGACGAGGTCGTCTTTATCTGTGAGGAGGAGGTCTGAGATCTCAAAGATATCTGGCAGGAAAAGGCCTTTTCTTGCAGGCAGGATAAGGGTTACGGCTGACGCCCGCCTGAGCCAGCGGTTGTCCGATTGGGTCCAGAGCTTGAGGTTTTCAATGTAAGAGGGAAATTTTTCGATAAAAGAGCCAACCGCGTGGTTGCAGAGGGCGTCGCACTTTGCCCAGTTGTTTACGTAGTTTTTGACCCAGTGCTCAAAAACGAAGAAGTCGGCTTCAGTGTATTCGGCTCTAACCATATATGCCCATTCGAAGGCGATAAAGGCTTCCTCGCAGTAGTCCGACTTCAGGAGTTCTTCCCCAAGGGCAAATATATTTATTTTGTCCGCCTGCCCTGTCTGCTTCAGCTCCTTAAAATAGTCCTTCGCGATTTTTTTGACAGCAGAAGACTTAACCCCGTGGCACTTCACTTCCTCTTTAAAAAAGCGGGAATAGCTGTTTTTTGTCTTTTCGTCAACGCTTCCGGTTAAATCCTTTCTGACCCTGGATACGACATCAATTTGCACAATTTTGTATTAAATTAAAGATGTTACTTATATCTTGTTAATCAGGCGCAAGAAATGGTCAGGTATGAGAAGGGTACGCAAAGCAGGAGGAGAAAGGTACGCAAAGCAGGAGGAGAAGGGTACGCAAAGCAGGAGGAAAAAGGTACGCTGGTCCGAAAGAGAAATGTTGAAAAAGATCCGGAAAAGAAAAAATCAAAGAGGCATTAAAAAAGTTTTTCATGAGGGAAGCTCAATTTCCCATCATGCCTCGAGTAACGATTCGCCCTCAAGAACTTTCCGATGCCGAGCGCCTATTTGAAATTCTCACACATACGGACTTTGAGTATATAGAAATCCCAATCAAAACCCTTGAAGATGAAAAACAGTTCCTGAAGCTGAACGGGGCAAAAAGGATAAACAATTTTGAACACAACTATTCAATTCTTAATGACGAAAAACTTGTAGGGATCTGCGGGATCGGGATCGACCAGCACAGGCCATGGGTAGGGGAAATCGGGTATCTTGTTGATAACGCATACCAGAGGCAGGGTATTGCAACCGAAGCTGTAAAGCAGCTTGAGAAAATTGGTTTTGACAAACTGAAACTACAGAGAATTGTTATCCTGATGGATACTCGAAACTTCGAAAGTGAGCAGGTTGCCCGGAAGTGCGGATACGAAAAAGAAGGGGTCGCAAAAAAGATCCACAGGATAAAGAAAGAGTATTATGACTGCTTCGTATATGCCAAAACCAGGTGAACAGCAGGTAAGCAGCAGATAAGCAACAGGTAAGCAGCAGATAAGCAACAGGACAGCCGGAGAGCAGTAAAAATAGAGCTCAGATCAACCAGTGTGAAAAAATAAAAATGGAGGAAAGGAATCCTGAGTTCGGAGGGCTGTAAAAACTCAGACCAGCCCCACAGTTTCTATAAGGCTGGCTCCGTACCAGACTACCATAAGGTTGTTTATCGTTACCAGGATGCCTACGGATTCTATTATGTGTTTTGTGAGAGTCCAGCGCCCCTTTGAAGTTTTGATAATCGGAGATACGTAAAAGAGCAGCATAACGAATGCAACTTTTATAAGCAGAAGATGATAAATCCCGTAATTTTCCAGGATCATTGCAGGAACAGGGTTATATTCGGAACCAAACGGCAGTGCGTAAAAGGTAGAAGCCCAATCCCCGATCACATAGAAAAGGATAATAAACCGAATATCGTACAGAAAAGCCCTGAACGAACTCAGAATATAGTTAACTTCCAACAAAAAACCCCCTTCGATTACTTCTCTGTTTTTCGGATACAGCGAATTTAATTTATAAGATTATATAAACGTAAGAAACTAAGATAGAGGTTTACAAATATTAGGAAGAGGGAGGAAAAGGGTTTTAATAATATTTAATGTGTGTATGAGCGGTCGAATATGAAACAAAGGTTTAAACGAACTTAAATAAGCGAAAAAACAGATAAATAATAATTTCACAGCAATTTTTAAGAGTTAAAATGAAAATAGAAAATTTAAAGGCTCCTGAAGTCGGTTAGGAGTAAATTTTGGAAATTATATCGAACCGATGTCCAATGCTTTTAAGATAGGACATGAAGGAATTTTTCTAGCCATGTTTTCCTGCCAGGAAAGGGCTATACTGCAAGTATGGAAAGGTATAAAAAGGAGAGTTTTTTCTAAGAAGAAAACTCCTGTAAAAAGAAAACTCCTGCAAAAGATGATTCTAGCAAAAGTGATAAGCAAAAAGTGATCAACAAAAAGTGATCAGCAAAAAGTGATCAGCAAAAAGTGGTCCAGCAAAATCCTTAATTAAGAGCCCTGCTGGAAATAACGGCTGAAGTACTGGCTGA
>JBFHIK010000250.1:0-4459 GCA_041596555.1 Methanosarcina sp. | reverse complement strand
CTACAATTCGTAGATAATCTTCGACAAACAGGTTTACCGATGAGAATTAGATTCTCAGAATCTGATTCTCAAATGAAGTAAATACTCGAAGGAAGCCCCTTCCTCAGCAGGCGTTAGCCTGACAGGGAGGAGTAGTTCACTCTAGATGTTCCTCTTTCCCCCAGCTTTTTCCATACTATTATTTTTCGCTTTTTCTGAGTCCGTTTTATCTTTTTAGCTGTTCGTCATTCTATATGGATAAGGCGGTTCTCAATTTAAGAGTGCGTTGATTTTTATGATGGTATGCACACAAAAAAACGATGTACCTCTTTTTTCAGCAATTTTTATTATTTTCTTAAATTCAGTTTTTTTTTCATTTTCAACTAGACTGAATTTTAGTTGAGTTCTTTATAATCCATATATTATAATTTTGCTATTATTTTCCCAGTTTCCCTTTTTTTTATCTGTTAGACCCCTTTAATGTTTCCCTATTTTCGCGCCTCTTGCGAGCTTTTCGATGTATTGTGTGTTAAAGATAACGTTTAAATATAATAGATACAAAGACTAACAGACTATTCAAACCTTATACAGACAGTTGCTACGGTTCTTGCTCTGTCTTTACTGTTATTGATATCCTGTAACATCAATGATATTTATAAAGCAGTATCAGTTCTCAGTTTTTACCCATATATAGGAGGAATAAACTATTAGCAGTGAGATGGCATACTTCTCTGGGCTTACGGATGCACTCAGACTTACGTTTGTCCAGATAATGATACTCAGCACAATCGCCATTGTGATTTTCTTATACGGTATGATCCTTAACTTCCAGAAATGGGGCGCTGGCGTCACAGGCTATGCCCTTGAGCCTCAGGCAGGAAGCAAGGGAAGTGCGATCAGATTTTTAAAGACCTGGTGGGAACAGGTAGTAGAAGAGTCTCACCATGGACACGGAAAACCGATTCTTGAGGTTCTGATCCTCGACATTATGTTCCAGAGGAGGATTCTCAAGAGAAGTCCTCTGCGCTGGTTTATGCACTTCACGATTTTTGCAGGCTGGATGGCTCTGTTTGCCCTGTCGGGGCTCATGTTCGCGGTGGAAATGACTGAAAAGTTCGGAATCGAGCTCCCATTCACCCCCGCTGAGTTCAGAGATTTCCTCTCGCTCCCGAACTACATCTTCGGATACGTCCTGCTTCTTGGAGTCATGATTGCAGTGGTCAGGAGACTCGTTGTCTCGGATACAAGGCAAGCTACCATTATGTATGACTGGATTCTGCTCGGAGGAGTTTTCATAGTCACGATTTCCGGTTTCATTGCCGATGGTATCAGAACCGGATTTATCTGGAGCTTTGGGCTTGACCCAGCAACTGCACCCCCTGCAGCTCTCTTCCACTCCGTAATTTCCCTGCTGTTCTGTATTGCATACATCCCGTACAGCAAGTACATACACGTAATCGCCACCCCTCTTGCAATCCTTGCAAATAAGGGAGGAGAATAAAAATGGCAAAAAAAACTCCATCAATAGACACCAAGAACCTTACAGCAGTTCAGCTCATGGAGCTTGACTCCTGCACCCGCTGTGGTGAATGTGTGAAATGGTGTCCAACCTACGCCGCTTCCGGGCAGAAGCCCGGGTTAGCTCCCAGGGACAAGATCCTGCGCTGGAAGCAGTACATGGACAAATCCTACGGGCTTAAAGCAAAGCTTTTCGGCCCCAAGGAAATCCCCCAGTCCGAACTTGAAGAATTCAAAGACGACGTGCACGGCTGTACCACCTGTGGTATCTGTGCAACCGTTTGTGAGTCAGGCATCAACACCGTGGAACTCTGGGAATCCCTGAGGACAAACCTTGTTAAGAAAGGAATTGGACCCTTCGGAAAACAGAGCATGTTCCCAAAACTTATTGGGCAGTACCACAATCCTTACCTGCTTGACCAGAAAGACAGGCTTGCCTGGGTGCCCCCGGATGTGAAGATCGCAGACAAGGCAAACATTGTCTACTTCACCGGCTGTACTGCCGGGTACAAGCAGCTTGCCCTGGCTTTTGCAACTTCCCGTGTGCTCAATAAGCTGGGCATCGAGTTCACCATGCTCGGGGAAGACGAATGGTGCTGCGGCTCCGCCCTTATCAGGACCGGACAGGTCCATGTCGATGATGTGGCCCGGAAACTTGCAAAGCACAATGTGGAAGCCATTAAGGCAAAGGGTGCCACAAAGGTTCTCTACGCATGTGCAGGCTGCTTCCGTGCTTCCAAGGTAGACTGGCCGAGGCTTCTTGGAGAAGAACTGCCCTTTGAGGTAGTCCACATTACCGAGTTCCTGCAAGATCTTATCAAGGAAGACAAGATTAAATGGGAAAAGAAACTTGACAAGACCGTTACATATCACGACCCCTGCCACCTTGGCCGCCACGTAGGCGTCTACGATGCTCCCAGGTTTGTGCTTGAACACATCCCGGGTGTTAAGTTTGTAGAAATGGACAGGGTCAAGGAATTCCAGCGCTGCTGTGGAGCAGGCGGTGGTGTGAAGGCAGGTATTCCGGACCTCGCTCTTGGTGTTGCCGAATCCCGTGTCAAGGATGCCCTTGATACCAATGCAGACATCCTCTCCAGTGCATGTCCTTTCTGTAAGAGGAACCTCATGGACGGCCGTGACTCCCTCAAAGCCGACATCGAGGTTGAGGATATAATTGTACTGGTTGCACAGGCACTCGGTCTCAGTGTAGAAGAACCCAAAAAAGCAGAACCCAAAAAGGCTTGAAGGCTGTTTATTCAGCTTTCTTTATTTCTATTTTTCTTGATCCTGTTTCTTATTGTTTATAGTAAAACTTAAATATCGACACCTACCTCCCCTTGAATATGTATATTCCTTACGAATTTCTCGGAAAAGTATTTGTGTACCTGCTTCTCCTGGCTATTGCAGGCACCGAGCTTGCCCTTCTCATAGGGGTCTACTCGTTCAAAAAACACAGGATTATTTTTCCGAGTTTCGTATTATTCATGTTATATCTCTTCTATTCTCCTGCAAAATGGATCTGCAGAGTTTTTCGGATAAGGGATACCCTTGTTGACGATATTCTTATTGATGTCCGGAATGCAGTCATGCTTGAAGATTTCGTGCATGTAAAGGATAAGAGAGTTGTATTTCTCCCACAGTGCATGCGTCATCCTAACTGCAAAGCTCGCTGTGACCCTGTCCATGGTTACGAATGCAAGCGTTGTGGGCTCTGTGATATTGCAAAGGTCTGTGAAGCCGGAGACAGGTATAATTTCAAAATCTTTGTGATTCCGGGGGGCAGTTTTGTCAAAAAGATTTTCAGGGAATACAGACCAAAGGCCTGCTTGGGAGTTGCCTGCTACAATGAACTTGCTGAGAACATGCAGGCCGTTTCGTTTGTCCCCACTCAGGGAGTCCTTCTCCTCAAGGACGGCTGTTTTAATACGGAAGCAAATGTTGAGGAAATAATTCAAAAAATGGAGATGTGCAATGTATAACATTATCGGGCAGGCTCTTTTTCTTACCATATTAATATCCTTTATCCTTTCAGGCATGGCTCTGCTGGTCAGCCGAAGGAGCCTTACACGCAGTGTCTATCTGGCAGGTTTTTTTGCAAATGTGCTCGACTTCTTTTATTTGCCTCTGAGAACTATTTTTCTCAAGTTTTCGGATACCCGTGTTCTGGACAAATGGATGTCATCTCTGAAAAACAGAGCCCATTCTTCTGCCTTTGCAAAAACAAAAAAAAGGATTATTCTGGCTCCTCATTGTATGCGCAGCCTTGACTGCCCTGCCTATTCTACACAGACAGGAATCCTTTGTAAGTCCTGTGGGAAATGTGTTTTTACTCAGTTAAAGAAAGATGCTGAAAAATACGGGTATAAGGTTTTTATCCTGACAGGCTCTTCATATGTGAAAAATATCCTTAAAATGGAAGCTGCTGATGGTGTCCTTCTAATAGCCTGCGACTATGAGATCAATAAAGTTATGCGTGCTCTCAAAGGCAAAAAAGTGATAACCTATGGAATTACTATGAAAAACGATGGCTGTTTCGGGACAGAAGTGGATTACCAGAAAGTGCTTGGTATGTTTGAAAATTTTAAAAATCTCCAGAACTGACTTCTTTTTTTAACTGTTTTGTATTCTTTTTTAACTTTGAATGTTCTCCTTTTTGTGGGGGGAGGTTTAAAACTATTCCCCCAGCTATTCTTATTAACGAATAACGTGACTACCTCATAGTTCTCGAATGTTTTCAAATTTCATGAGCTAATTTTCTTTAACTTTTGTCTATTGATCATTTTTCCCCTTTCGTTTTTGAGCAGTGATTAGACTTGTTTATTACGTGAAATCGATATCTTTCAATTAATTTTTGTAGGCTGAATAGTTAAAAAGAAAAGTATAAATATTTGGGAATTTCAGTCACTGCAGGTGTTTATTTGAACGAAGAAATAAATATTATGGGTGGAGGAATAAGCGGCCT
>JBFHIK010000249.1:0-4502 GCA_041596555.1 Methanosarcina sp. | reverse complement strand
GGAAGAAGAAGAGGAAAAAGAGGAAGCTCTTGAAGAAGAAGCTGAATTTGAACCCTCTTTTGAAGGTACTCCTGAACTCAAAGAGTTTGACGAAATTGAAGCCAGGCTTGAGAAAGAAGCTGTTTCCATAGAATCTGAAGAGGGAATTGTCGAGTCTGAAGCTGAGGAATTAGCCGAAGAAGAACCTTCCCTTGAAGAAGAAAACGCAGTTGAGGAAACCTTTGCTTCAGAAGAAACTATTGAGCCTGAAACAGAGGTAGAACCCGAGGAAGTTTCTACTGAAGCAGTAGAGGTCGAAGAAGAACCTGAAGAAGAAAAATCTGAAGGTCCCTGGAAAGTAGTAAAAGATCCCTCTGAAGCCGGAAACAGAGGTGAAAAAGATGAGTGAAATTATAGCCACACTTAAGAAGGACTATATTTACAGTCTGATGGTCAAAGGAAAGCGCCAGGATGGGCGCGGGTTTAAAGACTTCAGGGGTCTCAAGCTCGAAACAAACATTATTTCCAAAGCTGAAGGTTCTGCAAAAGTTACTCTCGGGGACACCCAGGTTCTTGTAGGTGTGAAGCTTCAGAAAGGAACTCCATTTCCAGATTCTCAGGATGAAGGAGTGATTATGACCAACCTTGAGCTTAATCCGATAGCTTCTCCTGAATATGAGCCTGGGCCTCCAAGAGAAGATGCAATCGAAATGGCAAGAGTCGTTGACAGGGGAATCCGGGAATCAGGCGCAATTGATATAAAGAAGCTTTGCATAACGGTGGGAGAATCCGTATGGATTGTCTTTATAGACATTCATATCCTGAACAATGACGGAAATATCATTGATGCGTCCTGTCTTGCTGCAATTGCAGCCCTTATGACCACAGTTGTCCCGAACGAACAGCTGGGACTGGGTGAGAACGTGCCCCTTGCAATGAAAGAGATGCCTGTTGGTATAACTCTTGCCAAGATCGGCTCAAAACTGATGGTTGACCCCTCCCTTGACGAGGAGGCGGTTTGCGAAACAAAACTGACCATCGTTTCCAGTTCGGACGGATCTGTTGCAGGCATGCAGAAAATGGGCTCTACCCCTCTTACCGAGGCAGAGCTGTTCGAGGCAATAGACCTGGCAATAGAAAAAGCAGCCGAACTCAGGGAACTTTACCTGACAGGGCTTGCAAAAGGCGAATAAATCAGGCAGGATTAATTAAATATAAATATTAAATGCCAGTATTACGGTCTAAGTGCACGTATTAAGGTGATAGTAAAACCCGGGTCTCGGGCTAACAGCCCATAGATCGGTTCAGGGTACTATCACTTTTAAATTAATACATTTTAAGGAGTTATAACGATGGCAAAAAAATTCACTAAGAAAGGAAGAATTTCCAGATCTGCAGGCAGGTTTGGTCCCAGGTACGGGAGAAAAGACAGAAAGCTTGTCGCAGACCTGGAAGGACGCATGCGAGCTCCGCATGTCTGCGCCAAATGTGCCCGCCCTACAGTCAAAAGGATAGGGACCGGAATCTGGAAATGCAGCAAGTGTGGACACACCTTCGCTGGCGGGACCTATATCCCCTCCACAAGCGTTGGTCAGACCCTGCTGCGCACCATGAAGAACCTTGCTGAGGCAAAGTAAACAAACAATTTACAGGTATGTGAGGTTGTATGGGTTACAAGTGCACTCGATGTAAACAGAAAGTGGAAATTGACTACGAGTACACAGGTATCAGGTGCCCGTATTGCGGACACAGGATCCTGGTAAAAGAGCGTCCTACAACCATCAAACGCATCAAGGCCGAGTAAGAAGTATGTTAGTTACTTCTTCTCGTAAACCTTCTGCAAAGACCCGGACGCTTTGCAAGCTTCTTTCACGCTTTATTGCAGGCAGGAGTATTTCCCGCGGCAAGATGGGCATGCAGGAGCTTCTGGAGTTTGTAGAAGGCGGACCTTTCATAGTTGTAGGAGAGTACCACGGAAACCCCGGGGAACTCAGCTTTTATGACGATGCGGGGAAGCTTCTTTTTTCCCTCAGGTTTTCGGACTGGTATTCTGAAGAAATCGATTCTTACTGGTTTCCAGATGTTGAACCGGTGCTTACAGGTAAGGGAGAGATTGCGGACGCATTAGAGTCTTTTTTCCATTTTAACAGGGTCGAAATTGATAAAGTAGATCAGCTTCCCCCCCGTTCCACACTGATGGCGGCAGGAGAAAATGAAGTTGATTTCATGGGCAGCGGAAAGTCCCTTTTTAAGTTAACTGTCAAAGGTTTCAAAAAGTACTGACCGGACACCCTTTTTCCAACCCTTTTTATTCTAAAGTTCAGGAATTTCAGGCTATTTCAGGAATTTCAGACTATTTTCAGGACTAAAGATAAAAATCAACTTTCCTGATTCCGGACCCGGATTGAAGAGTTAAGTTTTAAGAATAAACCTTTTAAAGATAAAATCAGAATCCATATCCAGTTTAAGGGTTAAGATTTTTAGACCCGGATTTTTCCCAGGAGGAGTTCTTTGAAACTTTCCGCAGAGTTTACATTTGAAACCAAAACTGCCGAAAAGATCTATCAGGCTGTCCTTCCAGAACTTAATGATAACTTCTCTGAAAGGTCAAGAATAGGGCTGTCCCTTGAAGGTGCAGATAGCCTTGTACTTACGGTTAAAGCCGACGATGCAGTTTCCCTGCGTTCTGCTCTGAACACCTGGTTCAGGCTTATCCAGATCGCGCAGGAAGTCCTTGAAGTCACATCTGAAACAACCACCAACTAACGACCGATCAGCGCTCAGTCAGCCACGTCACACTTCTGGTGAGCAGATACTTCTGGTGAGCAGATACTTCTGGTGAGCAGATACCTCGGGAATTATCAGGCCACAGGTACAGGCCGGGGTATACCTGCAACTACTTTTTATGCCCGGGGACCTCAAAAATAAGTGTGCAAATCAGGGACCTGCAATTTATGATGGCAGAGTAGTGTGGATTTTACCTGAAATATAATTAACTTTTTACTAATGTATAAGTGGATTCATTCTAATTTTTATATATAAATTAAAGAGTTAAATTGAAATAAAAAGTGTTACATTATTATAAAATTATGTATAATTTCACCCTACACTTATATACTAATTCCGCCTTTTTAATGTAAATACTATTGCTCTTTAGCTTCTTTTTATCAATGGCCTCTGGGGTGTTCGGGATAGATATTAGTAAAAAATTTTTTATAATAACAATTTTAATTTTTGCCGTATTCACTACTACATTTATGTTTACCTACAATGTACAACTTTCTAATTTTTTGGGGCTTGAACAGGCAGACACATTGAGGAATGTTGGAAGAATACAAAATGTAGTTTCTACCGAACAAAATTATCTTGATAACATGGCTCAGGACTGGGCATGCTGGGACGATACATATCGTTTCATCGATGATCAAAACCAGGAGTATATAAACGCAAACCTTCAGAACGAGACTCTTGCAGGACTCAAAGTCAATGTTATGCTTTTTCTAAATGATACAGGATCACTTGCTTATGAAAAATCGATAGATCTTGAAACAGAAGAGGAAAAGCCGGTTCCGGATGAGCTTATTAAACTGATCGAAAGCGGTGCTCTTTCCACAAAATCAGAAGATAACGATATGAGCGGCTGTATTTTGCTCGATGAAAACCCCATGTTTATTTCCTGCCATCCGATCCTTACGACAGGACATGAGGGACCTGTGAAGGGCACTTTAATTTTTGGGAGATACTTTGACAGTGATCTTCTTGATTATTTCAGCGAAATTGCATGCACTTCACTTTTGATTTATAGGGTCGATAAAGATATGCCTGCCGAGATTCAAGCAAAATTTCAAAATAATTCAGAGTTCCCGGACAGGATTGTTGTCGAACCCTTTAGCGAAGAGATAATGGCAGGGTATTTTGAGTTAATGGACATTTCAGGCCAGCCTGCCCTTATTATAAGAGCTGACTTCCCAAGAGACCTCTATTTGAACGGCGAAAAAACCCTGAATTCTATGTATTTTTTCCTTTTGCTAACCGGGATTGTGACCGGGGTCGGAGTTAAATTTGCACTTGACAATTTCTTCGTTTCGAGACTGGTTGAGATTGACAATTTCGTTACAAAAGTCAGGTCGGAAAAAGATCTTTCAAAAAGATTGCCCCTTAAAGACAACGATGAACTCTATCGCCTGTCAAGAGAAATAAACGGAATGCTGAATGAAATAGACCTGGTACAAAAGGAATTAAAGGCTCAGGAACGTGAAAAGAAGGTTCTGCTCGATTCTTTAAACGAGCTGGTTATTTTCATAAACCCTCAACTTAATATCATCTGGGCAAACAAAGCTGCTCTTGAATATATGCATGTGGACCTTGAGAAAGCAATAGGAAGACACCTTAACCTTACTCCCGGAATAAGCAGCCCCCTGGTTGAGCACCTGCACCTTGAAGAGATCTTTATATCAGGGAATAAGGCATCAGGGGAATTTACTGCAGAGGACGGCAACTCCTGGTTTATCCAGGCAATCCCG
>JBFHIK010000248.1:0-4509 GCA_041596555.1 Methanosarcina sp. | reverse complement strand
GCATTCGCAGGTATCATGACATTTCCAACGTAGTCAATTAAGACTCGGACTGGTCAACCGGGGCACTATTACATGCCTGTCAATTTAGGGACGGGTAGTTGACATACCTGTTCTGAACAGGAATTGTCTAGAATAGTCTAAATACACCTGGTCTACAGGATTTTTCGCATTACAGATATTAGATTTTCCGCATTACAGATATTAGATTTTCCGCATTACAGATATTAGATTTTTCGCATTACAGATATTAGATTTTCCGCATTACAGATATTAGATATATCTCTATACTTCCCTCACTTTATTCCTTTTTAATTGTACATAAATATATCTCCGGTTTTTTCCATATGTTTACACCGGATCCTTTCACTCCAGTTGTTCACCTCTTTCTACCCGATTTATCCTTAGTTAATCCATTCATCCCCCCTCAGGTATGAGGCTGCCTTTTCCGGAGAAACCGTATTGATGTAAATTCCGGTATTCAGCTCGAACCCTGCAGTAGTGGAGATCCGGGGCAGCAGCCTGAGGTTCAGGTGGTACTCCGGAGTTTCAAAAAGCTGATAAAACATATGGTTATAGGGCATGTTTCCGAGTACTTTTGCGTAACTCCTGAGGACCTCTCTCAAAATCTCTCCAAGGGCAAAAAGGAACTCTGGACTAAAATCCCCCAGAAAACTTATATGCTCTTTTGGAAGGATCCAGACTTCAAAGGGTCCTATTGAATAGTAAGGGGCAAAAGCCACAAATTTGCTATTTTCATGGATAAAACGTGGGGAGGCTTTTTCTGTTTCAAGGAGAGCGCAGTAAGGGCACTTTTCTCTGTCTCTAATAGCCTTCAGTTCCCTTTCCAGGCCCGGAGGGCAAACCGGCAGGGCGATGAGCTGGCTGTGTGTATGGTCCAGGGAAGCGCCTGCGGCTTTTCCAGAGTTTTTGAACAGGGAGACATAACGGATTTTTTCATGGGCTGCGTAATGGCAAACTCTATCTTTATAGGCCCTCATAAGCCCGGATATTTCAGTGTCAGAGAAGTCCTCCAGTTTTTTCCTGTGCACAGGAGACTCCACTATTATCTCATGAAAACCGGACCCCGGGAAAACTTCAAGACCTTTTCCGGGAAATCCGGGGGTAGATGACGCAGGAAAAGGTGCCGGATAAAGTGGAGGAGAAAGTGCAGGATAAAGGTTTGGAAAACAGCGAAAATCCCAGTTTCGGACTCTTTTTTCCCCGGTATCGGCAAAGACCTTCCCCTCCTTATATACCGCAGTTGCAGGAGGTGTTTTTTCTTCATTTCCCCCGCAGAACACGCAGCTTTCAGAAGGGTTTTTTTCGGAGCCTTCGGGCGGTCCTGCAAAATCCGAAGGCCTTTTAGCTCTCTCTTCAGCAATTATGCAGTAGTCGGGGAGAAAATAATGCTTTCTGATTTCGGACATTTTAGGAAAACCTCAACTAGTTCCTTATTTCTGTTTTCATTTTTTTCCGGAGAGCTCATTTTCCTGTGCACAGAAGCGTGCTCCACTTATCAGTTCATAATACTGTTCTGTGGGTTTTTCCCAGTCCATATCCTTTGCAAGGAGAAAAGCTTCCCTGCAGAGAAGTTTGTATTTCACCCGGTCGTCTACGAAATTCCGGGTAAAGTAACTGACTGCCAGGGCGTAGTCAAGGACTGTCTCATAGTAAGAGTGGTCTATGTTGTCTACCACTATCACTCCGCCCAGGCCCCCTACCAGGGACTCAATAGTTTTTATGGCATCACTGAAACCGCAGACCCGGCTTACCACGCTTGGGGTCCCTTCTCTTCCGGCTTCAAGTCCTGTGAGCAGGAATGGGTCATAGCGGGAGGGAAAAACTCCGGCACAGCAGCCTGCCATAAAGTCCCGGACTCCCATTCCAAGCCCTCCGTCCTCTGTTGAGATTATCTGGGGATAGAGGATCGCTGCAACTGAACGCTTTCCCCTTACCATTTTTGGGAAATCCAGTCCTCTCTCCTCTATCATCTGCTGAAGCCTCAACTCGTTTCCTACAAGCACATCTTTTGGCAGGTTTACCGGGAACCCTTCCGGAAGGTTTGTTTTTGGGCCTTCTGCCGCTACAAGGAAGCAGATGACCTTTATCCCCTCTTCCATGTGCCCTTCCATGATGCTGTTCCTTATTATATGCTCGAGAGCTACAAGGGAATCGAGAAGGTCAGGGTATCCTTTGTTTTCGACCTCTATGCGGGAGATTGTGAAAATGGGAATGATCTTTTCGGGCTCGATCTTTTCCCCTCCGTGGTATTTGTGCAGGTTTTCGGAAAGGAAATTCTGGATCTGTGTAAGGCAGCGTTCTTTCCGGTTCCAGTCTATTTTTTCGGATGCGATGGTTATCCCGTTTCGGATTACAATCCCGGAAATCCCGTAAAAAAGCCTGGCTTCCTGCCGCGTGGATTCCCCTACTGCCGTAACCATATCCGCGTACAGGGCAAGGGCTTCGAGGGAGGCAAGGTTTTCAGGCACACCCGGAGGCCATGTACTGTCATTATTTCTTCTTTTTTGAATGGAGTTATATCCGGCAGCTCTGCCCGGAAGAGTGGCATGCAGGGTTGCGACAGTATTTATCGGGATCCCCAGTTTCTTAAGTCTCGCAGGCGCATAAAATACCCCGAACTCATGGCAGTGCAGGGAAACTCCGGGACAGGGAATTAAATCTTTACCCGTGCCTGTTTCTTCTGCCCAGGTGTCGGCAGTTTTGGGAGCCGAACTTACAAGAAGCCGGATCAGCTCGGAAATAGAATGTGAAAGAGAAAGGTAATGGGTATATTCCGCGCCATTTGGCATGCTTTCATATCTAAGGGAGTCAAGCCCCAGGAGTTCATAGGCTTCGGCTTTGACCCTGCTTTCGAGAGTCATCTCTTTTCCCAGATGTGTCGAGCGGATTTTCCCGAAGTCCGAGGTCTGAAATTGCAGGTAACCTATCCGGGTTTTCCCTACCATTTCTTCTCCTGTGAACACTTTAATGCCTTCGTTTTCAAGGGCTTTCAGACTCTTCTCAAGCTCTCCGTCAGAGCTGAGAGGGGCAAGCCCGTTCATATCCGTAATCCTGTTCAAGCCCCGGTTCCAGTCCGCGCCCCTGTGCCCAAAATATGGCCCTGCAACAAGGATTTCTGCGTCTTCTTTTGCCTTGAGTTTTCCGGAGTCAAAAAGAGCCGCAAGGGTATGTGCCTCTTCATTAATGACGTTCCAGATCCCGCCCATTTTATTTGATGCAGGACCTGCCTCTTCTCCGGCAATTATTATGAAATGGTTTCCCAATTCCTGAATTCCCCCTCAGGTTTTTTGCCTTTAGATTCTGTGTTTATTTTTAATTCACCTGTGAATATTAATACCTATCAATTGATAAAGGAAACTGATAAGGGCGAGAAGGAAGGGAACTACAAACAGGATAAGGATTGAACAGGATAAGGATTGAACAGGATAAGGATTGAACAGGATAAGAATTGGGAAACATAAGCCCGGCTAAGGACGGAAAAAATATGGGCCGGGGAAAAAAATTTTCAGATCCGGGTTTTAAGCCTGGGTGTGAGGGCAGGCATCGAGCACTGAAGCTTTTGTTTTTGCGTAACAATTCTCTACAAGCTGCAGAGTCCCTTCGAGGTCTGTGACCTCAAATTCAAAGAGTGTAGCGAATTCCTTTACATAGGCATCAAAGTCTTTTTCATAGGCAAGGCCCGTATTTAACCTTGCAACCTTTTTGTAGCCTGTACAGTCAAAGATGAACTTCGACATCTTAATATCATCCGGGTTCTGGCTCAGGCCTGCAGCCCGGAGCATATCCCTCCAGTTTACGGCCCACATAGGGGTCAGGAAAAAGGTCGCTCCGCTTCTGCCGTTTTTCAGGGCTTTCTGGTAGTTACTTCTGCCCCCGAGCACGGCACTGATACAGTCGTCTACGATTTCTCCGTTTTCTTCTTTCAGGATACAGACTTTGCAGTCCAGGTCTTTGAAGTCTTCTTCAATTTTCCCGAGCACGTTGCCGCAAAGCCCGTAAAAAAGCAGGACTCCATCCGAGCGGGGTGCCATAAGTTCCACTTTCGAATAAACGGTTTTTTTAAGGTTCTGAGGGATTGCATGCAGGGAAAATTCAAGCATGTATACGATCAGGGTTAAACCTTTATCTTTTCCTGCCGATTTTTCGGGAATATCTTCAAGGGGAAGAGCAGTGTGTGCAATTCCTGCTCCGGCCATCTTTTTCATGATGCCGTCGCAGTCTTCGTTTTCCACTACAAGCACTTTTCCAATCTCAGGGTCGTTTTCAAGGAGGTGCATTATCTCGTCTTCGAACATTCTGCACCCTATTATGGTTATTGCTGGCATGTAGACTCCTCTGGCATGTTTAATTCCTGGCAACTCAGGGTTTTCTCATTTTGAAAGCTGATAGTGCGTTCTCTGAGGGATTTCATGTAATGTCCAGAAAAATGTCTTAAAATATATTCTTAAAAAATCATATAATACAGGCTTTCTACAAATTTATATTTTC
>JBFHIK010000247.1:0-4539 GCA_041596555.1 Methanosarcina sp. | reverse complement strand
AGAATTAGATTCTCAGAATCTGATTCTCAAATGAAGTAAATACTCGAAGGAAGCCCCTTCCTCAGCAGGCGTTAGCCTGACAGGGAGGAGTAGTTCACTCGGTTTTCTTTCCAGGTTCCTTTATTTCTTTTCTGGCTTTCCCTATCCCTTCAATAGGTGGAACCCCTTTCGGGCAGACAGCCCTGCAGTTGGCATGGAATTCACAGCCCCACCATCCAAATTTACTGTTGGCAAGCATAAGCCTTGATTCATCATCAGCCTCACGTGGGTCAATATGGAATCTATACAGCTTTGCAAGAGCAGCCGGTCCCAAAAAATCTCTGTCTTTTCCCGAGACCGGGCAGGAACCCACACACGCAGCACAGAGTATGCAGTTTGTGTACTTTTCAAGCTCCCTTACAGCTTCAGGCTGCATGAGCCTCTCCTTCTCAGGGGGCTCGGAAGCCGGTTTAAAGGTCGGCTCGACTGCCCTGTAGAATTCGAAGAATTTGTCCATGTCCACAATAAGGTCCTTTACTCTTGGCAGGGAAGGGAGAGGTTCCACAAGGACCTCGTTTTCGGGATTCCAGGAAACAGTTTCTTCCATTCCCGGAAAAGGTTTCAGCTTTATTTTGCCTTCCCCTTTTAGAAGGGGCTCGATCCGGGTCCGGCAGGCAAGTGCTGGGATTTTGTTAATCAGCATTGCACAGTTCCCACAGACTGCCCCTCGGCAGGAATAACGGAAGGCAAGGGAATCGTCGAACTCTTCCTGAATCTTGAACAGCGCAGAAAGTACTGTCATCCCTGCCGAGGGTTCTATTTCAAAGGTATCGTAATGGGACTCCCCGGTTTCCCTATCAAAACGGAAAACCTTAAGTTTCATCAGTATACACGCTCCTTTACCGGAAATTTTCCGGGCCTTACAGGCAGGGCCTCAAGCACAGGTTTTCCATCTTTTAGCCTGTAGATGGTATGGGAGAGGAATTTTTCGTCATTTCTCTCCGGGTAGTCAGCCCTTGAATGGGACCCCCGGCTTTCCTGCCTGGCAATAGCTCCTCTTGCAACAGCTTCTGCGATATCAAATAAACCCTCAAGCTCGAGAGCAGAGATGAGCGCCTGGTTGAATAGGGAAGATTTATTGTTGATATGGACTTCAGGGTACCGGGCTTTAAGTTCAAGGAGCTTTTCAAGTCCCTTCTCCATCTTTTTTCCTTCCCGAAAGACTCCAAAGTATTCAAACATCGTTTTCTTCAACTCATCCCTGAGACTGTGCATCTTCACCCCGGATTCTCTACTAAGCAGGGCTTTTATCCTTGCATCCTCAAGAGAGAGCTTTTCAAGGACAGCCTGCTCAGCTCCTTTTCTGTCCCAGCTTCCGGAAGCAGGGGAAGCTTTTCCAATTTTCTGCCCTGCAAGCTTTCCAAAGACCACAGTTTCAAGCAGGGAGTTCCCCCCGAGTCGGTTTGCCCCGTGCACGCTGATACAGGCACATTCCCCTGCCGCATATAGCCCGGGAAGTTCAGTTGTAAGGTCATTTCCCGCAGCAACGCCTCCCATGGAATAGTGCTGGCCGGGCTGTACAGGAATCGGAGCCTCTAAAGGGTCTATGCCCGCAAAATCCCGGGAAATCAGCCTTATCCCGGGCAGACGTTCTGTGATTTTCTTCTCTTTCAGGTGCCTGAGGTCAAGAAGTACGTAACCTCCCTCAAAACCTCTGCCCTCGTCTATCTCCTGCTGGATGGCCCTTGCAACGATATCTCTTGGAGCTAGTTCCATTGATTTTGGGGCATATTTTTCCATGAATCGCTCATATCTGCTGTTAAGAAGGTAGCCGCCTTCTCCTCTCGCCCCTTCAGTTATCAGGATATTTGTGCCGTAAAGGGTAGTCGGGTGAAACTGCACAAATTCCATATCCTTTAAAGGCACTCCTGCCCGAAGCGCCAGAGAAGCTCCGTCTCCGGTGTTAATCAGGGCATTTGTGGAGCGGGTAAAAAGTCTCCCAAAACCTCCGGTAGCAAGGAGCAGGGAACGGCAGGTAAAACCGTGAAGACTTCTATCTGCGATGTTTATTGCAGTGCAGCCTGCACACTTTTCCCCTTTTTCTGTGCCTTTTTCAAATGAATGGTCTTCGGCTTTTACCAGGGAGGTTACAAAGAATTCTTCATAAAAGGTAAGCTTGCCCTCATTCTCTTTTTCGCTTTTCTCCCTTGCTACAAGCTGTTCATAAAGCGTGTGTAGAATGTTATGCCCTGTCCTGTCTGCAGCATAGCAGGTTCTTGGGAACATCCCTCCTCCAAAAGGCCTCTGCGCTATCCTCCCATCCGGAAAACGGGAAAAGACAGTTCCGAAATGTTCAAGTTCCATTACTGCAGCAGGCGCGTTTTTGCACATGATTTCTACTGCATCCTGGTCAGCCAGGTAGTCCGAACCCTTTACCGTATCAAATGCATGGTCTTCCCAGGAATCCTCTGCTACGGCATTCCCTAGAGCTGCATTTATCCCTCCCTGAGCTGCTACGGAATGGGAGCGGAGAGGGTGTACCTTGGAAACGATGGCTGTGTCAAGCCCTCTGTTTACCGTCTCAATTGCGGCCCGGAGGCCAGTCAGTCCGGCTCCAACTATGACCACGTCATGTGCATGGATAGGATACCCTGCTTTTTTCTCTGCATCTCCCAATGTTTCCCCCCCGGGTTTGATTTCAACAATGATGGGTTTGCATAAAATCAATCTGCAAACCCTTGAAGAAAAATCTGCTTAAAAATAATATGTTTAAATAAATTTTGCTTACGTGAATTTTGCTTATCAGAATTTACATGTAAAGTTACTCAGTTCTATTGAGAAGGTCTCATAGTTTACGGAATAGTCAATAGGGCATTCGATAACAGCTACTTTATTAAGGGCAAAGGCTTTTTCCAGAACTTCTGCAAGGTCATCCCCTTCTTTTACTTTGATGCCTGCCGCCCCGAAACTCTCGGCAAAGAGGGAAAAATCAGGGTTTCCATAGTCCAGTGCAAAGTCCTCAAAATGCATTTTTTTCTGCTTCCATTTAATAAAGCCAAAGGCATTGTCATTGAGAATAAGGACAACCACAGGAATTCCATAGCGGACTGCAGTCTCGAGCTCCTGGCAGTTCATCATAAAGCCCCCGTCTCCGCATATGGCAAGTACGCGGCGGTCCGGATGAAGAAGCTTTGCGGTAATTCCGGACGCGAGCCCTGCGCCCATAGTTGCAAGAGCATTGTCAAGGAGAACAGTGTTTGGAGCATAGGTCTTGTAAAGGCGGGAGAACCAGAGTTTATAAATCCCGTTGTCCAGTGTGATGATGTCTTCTCTCCCAAGCGCTTTCCTGACATTCATAACGACCGTCTGCGGAAGGGGAGGATAACTTTTCCTGGCAGGAGCACTTATTTTTTCTTCTATAAAATGTCTGGTATGTTCAAATATGGGGAAGTCTCGCTTTTCCGGGATGTTTTCGGCAAGTTCCCTGATTGAAGAGGCAATGTCTCCAATGATTTCTATCTCAGGATTGAAATACCTGTCAGGTACTGACTCCACAAAATCGATGTTTATAATCTGCTTATCCAGTTCCCTGTTCCATAGGTAGGGAGGGTATTCCACGATGTCGTATCCCACTGTAATAATCAGGTCTGCCCCCTCAATTCCACAGTTAACATAGTCCCGGGCGTGGATTCCTGTGGCAAAAAGACTGTAAACGCAGTCATCCGGAACTACACCTTTCCCCATCTGGGTGTGTACCAGGTAAATACCCGTACTTCTTGCAAAATCCTCAAGTTCTTTGGCGATGGCTTTTCGGTTAGCTCCTGAGGAAACGATTATCAGGGGGTTTTTAGCCTCACAGATCAGAGCTGCAGCTTTTTTCACGGCTTCAGGATCAGGGGAAGGAATTTTTATTTCACTTCTTTTTTGCACTACTGCATCGGTTTCGTCCTCAGCCACATCTTCCGGGAGCTCAATGTGCACAGCCCCTGGCCTTTCAGCCTCCGCATGTTTGAAGGCATTTCGGATTACCGTGGGAATCATCCCCGGATCGGTAATTGATACAGCTTTTTTGCAAAGTGGCTCCATCATCCGGACAACATCTACAAGCTGGAAACGGCCCTGCCAGTTGTCAGTTAGGGCTTTCTGCCCGGATATGGCGATAAGGGGAGCTCCTATAAGCTGTGCCTGGGCAACACCTGTAACAAGGTTTGTAGCTCCTGGGCCAAGGGTTGAAAAACAGACCCCTGGTTTTCCTGTCAGCCTCCCATAAGCTGCAGCCATAAATGCAGCAGCCTGTTCGTGCCTTGTTATGATCAATTTTATGTTCGAGTTTCGCAGAGATTCGAGAAAGTCAAGGTTTTCTTCTCCAGGGAGTCCAAAAATATATTCCACGCCTTCCTCTATAAGCTGGGCAACAAAAAGGTCCGAAGCTTTCATAAAAAACCCCAAATATTACTATCCTGAATCCAAGTATTACTTAATCCTGAATATTACTTAATCCTGAATATTACTTAATCCTGAATATTACTTAATCCTGAATATTACTTAATCCTGAATATT
>JBFHIK010000246.1:0-4586 GCA_041596555.1 Methanosarcina sp. | reverse complement strand
GACGAAATATCCAGATATATTTTCCAGGATTCTCAAAACAATTTTGGTAGATGATTTGAGAATGCAGGTTCGTTTTCAACCTCATTTTATTACTTTGAGGCTTGTCTAAATTTATCCAATTCGTTAAATTATTCCTACGATCCGAGATGAGTTTATTTGACTGAAAAAAAACTGTTAATGGGTAATGAAGCCATTGCACTTGGAGCGATAGAAGCCGGAGTCCAGGTAGTTACCGGGTATCCGGGAACCCCTTCGACCGAAGCTCTGGAGACAATTCTCCGGTATGCGGACAGGTGCGGGATTTATACCGAGTGGTCGAGCAACGAAAAGGTTGCACTTGAAACGGCTGTAGGGGCTGCTTATTCCGGGGCAAAGGTGCTTGTGACCATGAAGCAGGTAGGGTTAAATGTAGCATCCGACCCCCTGATGAGCCTGACCTATATCGGGGTAAAGGGAGCTCTTGTCCTGCTTGTTGCAGACGATCCGGGACCTCATTCCTCCCAGACCGAGCAGGATACCAGGGCTTTTGGGCATTTTGCAAATATCCCTGTCCTTGACCCTGCAAACCCACAGGAAGCGTATGAGCTTACGAAGCTGGCTTTTGAGCTTTCGCACGAATTCGAAATTCCGGTCATCCTCAGGACTACCACAAGGGTTTCCCACAGCTGCGGGGATGTGGAGCTCGCAATCGCAGAACCTGCGGCTGTTGGAGCTTCCTGTGAAGGCTTTACAAAGGACAGGCGCTGGACTATTTTCCCAAGGCTTACTGCAGAACGGCACCCCTGGCTTGAAAACGTGCAGATGCAGCTTTCCGAGCGCTTTTCGGGGCTTCCGTACAATTCCGTTTCGGGAAGCGGAAAAATAGGGATTATAGCCTCAGGAGTTTCCGCCCTCTACGTAAAAGAGGCTGTAAAGGGCTTTGAAGAGCTTTTCACCCTCTTTCGGGTCGGGACAGTGTATCCGTTTCCCGAAAAGGCAGCCCTTTCCTTCTTAAAGGGGATCGAAAAACTGATCGTGGTCGAAGAACTTGACCCTTACCTCGAAGAACAGGCTCTCCAGCTTACCGGAAGGGCTCACCTGCCTGTTGAGATCTATGGAAAAAAGAACGGCTTTTTCCCGGTAAGCGGAGAATACAATGTAGATATTGTTATTGACGGCGTCAACAAAGTGCTTGCAGACCTTGGAGAAACTGCCAGCCTTTCCCATGCTTCCCCTGCAATTTCGAGAGGAGAGCTTCCACCCCTCCCGGTCCGGGCTCCGACCCTCTGTGCAGGCTGCATGCACAGGACCGTTTTTTATGCATTTAAGCAGGCTGCAAAACAGCTTAAAAAGGACTCTCAGATTGAGACTATTTTTTCCGGGGATATAGGCTGTTATACCCTTGGAAACGCCTTCCCTCTCAACATGGTTGATACCTGCCTCTGCATGGGGGCAGGGATGAGCATTGCCGCCGGGCTTTCCCGCACGAATCCTGAGGTTAAGCAGGTGGCTTTTATCGGGGACTCAACCTTCTTCCATTCAGGCATCCCTGCTGTGGTAAATGCTGTCTACAATGGAGCTGATGTCACTCTTGCAGTCCTTGACAACCGCACAACTGCCATGACAGGGCACCAGCCCCATCCCGGAATAGGAGTGACAGCCCTTGGAAGTCCTTCAAAAGCCATTGACATTGCCGATGTGGTCAGGAGCTGTGGAGTTGAGTTTGTAAGGACCGTGGAAACAGGAAGCCTGGAAAATTGTCTGAAAAATAGCCTGGAAAACTGCGTGGAAGCGGCAAAGGACGCCATGGAATTTAAGGGCCCTTCCGCAGTTGTGTTTAAAGGAAAATGTGTAGGGATTACAAAATCAGGGACACGACTTACAATTGATCCTGAAATCTGCACAGGCTGCGGGTTCTGCGTAAAGCAGCTTGGCTGCCCTGCCATTTTCCTCCCTGCAGGAGAAGATAAGCCTCTTATCCAGGACAGCTGTAGCGGCTGCGGGCTTTGTGCTCAAATCTGTCCTTCGGGAGCCATAAGGGAAGACGGGGTGAAGAAATGAAGAGTGAAGGAATGAAGAGTGAAGGAACAAAACCTGAAGGGACAAAACTTCAGGGAACGAAGTATGACATTCTGATTGCAGGCGTTGGAGGGCAGGGTGTGGTGCTTGCTTCCCGCATGCTTGCGCTTGCTGCAATGAAAGCCGGGTTCAGGGTGAGCACTGCCGAAACCATAGGCATGTCCCAGAGGGAAGGTTCGGTAAGCAGCCATATAAGGATTGGAGATGAGATCCCGGGTTCCCTCATCCCTGCAGGGCAGGCAGACCTGCTTATAGGGCTTGAACCTGCAGAAACCGTAAGAAACCTGCCTTTCCTGAAAAAAGCCGGAAAAATCATAGTGAACTCTCATTCCATCCCTCCGGCATCAAAACCTCCTGGAAGCCCTGAATACGACCCTGCAGCTTTGCTGGCTTTTCTGGAAGCCCACGTTCCGGGTATACTTTGCCTCGATTTTACACAGCTTGCAGAAGAAGCAGGCACATCCCGGGCTGCGAATGTTGCAATGCTGGGAGCGGCTGCAGGCACGGATATGCTGCCTTTTTCAAAAGAAATTATTCTGGCAGTACTTGAAACCGAAATCCCTGAAAAACACAGGGCTGTAAACAGGGCTGCGTTTGAAGGTGCAATCGAAAGAATTAAGCTAATCCCCGGGCACCCAGACGGGGAACAGAAGGTGAACTCAAATGTATGAAGCATCCTTGAAGTCTGAGCTCGATCCGGAGGTCCAGCTCTACCACCCCAAACTCTCGGAAGAAGATACCCTTGCAAAACTGAAGGGACTGCTTAAACGTGTGGTTGAAGGAAGCTCGTTTTACCAGAAGAAGTTCAAAGAAGCAAACGTGGATATCGAGAAAATCCGGTCTCTGGAAGACCTGAAACTCCTGCCTTTCACACACAAAGAAGAACTCAGGGACGCCTATCCCCTCGGGCTGCAGGCAGTGCCGGATTCCGTAGTCGTAAGGATCCATTCTTCTTCCGGAACAACCGGCAAGCCTGTCATTATCCCCTATACTCGAAAAGATGTTGATGTATGGGCAGAACTGATGATGCGCTGCTACATGCTGGCAGGCCTTACCAGCCAGGACAGGATTCAGATAACCCCCGGGTACGGGCTCTGGACTGCAGGAATAGGGTTTCAGCTCGGAGCCGAGCGCCTCGGGGCAATGGCAATACCCACAGGCCCTGGAAACACCGAAAAACAGCTTGAGATGCTTACCGACCTCAAGTCCACAGCCCTTGCAAGTACCTCTTCATATGCACTTTTGCTTGCCGAAGAGATTGAAAAGCGCGGCTTAAAAGACCAGATCAACCTCCGGGTAGGAATTATCGGTTCCGAACGCTGGAGTGAGAAGATGCGCAGCAGGATCGAAACCGAACTCGGAATCGAAACCTTCGACATCTACGGGCTGACAGAAATCTATGGCCCCGGAATCGCCCTTGACTGCTCCTACCACGAAGGGATGCATTACTGGTCTGACCACCTGCTTTTTGAAATCATCGACCCAATTACCGGTGAGCAGCTGCCTGACGGCACTCTCGGTGAGCTTGTAATTACCACCCTTACAAAGGAAGGGGCTCCCCTGATCCGCTACAGGACAAGAGACCTGACGCGAATAATTCCGGGACTCTGCAAATGCGGCTGCCCTTTCCCAAGGATTGACAGGATTCTCGGGAGGTCTGATGACCGCATAAAGATCAAAGCAGTAAATATTTATCCCGGTCAGATTGAGGATATAATCCACAGGGTCCCCGGAGTAAGCAGTGAATACCAGATCCTCCTTACCCGCAAAGACGGCAGAGACAGCATGACCTTCAGGGTTGAAATTGAAGAAACAGACGACCCTGTAAAGAAAGGAAAAACTGAGAAAGCCCTGGGAAAAGCGTTCAAGGACTTTATCGGGGTAAGTGTAGATATTGTGGGCGTAAAGCTCGGGGAACTGCCAAGAAGCATGAAAAAGACAAAAAGAGTGATCGATGAAAGGGAGCTTTAAAGTCCTTTCATCATTTAAGTTTCGCTGGATTAGTTTTTCATAAACCTTCAGCAGGAAACCCCTGAGTCTTTAGCTCAGGGGTAATTGACCGGCTCTCAATCAACCCTTTTTACCACCTTGCTGTTTTTTGCCTTACCTTTTTATGCTTCACCTTTTTATTGACCCGTTTCATCTTCTGCTCTATCGTCAACATCAGTTAGCCTGCTCCGTTTAGCATATTCCATTTTATTCCCTTCAGTGGCGGGTTTTCCAGAAGCCTTTTCTTTCTCAATATCCGTTTTGTACACGATAGTCCTGTAGGGGAACGGAATTTCGATGCCTTCGCTGTCAAAGCGCCTTTTTATTGCTTCTCTGATCTCGCACCCTGAACTGTAGGCGTCACTCCTGTCCTTGAACCAGACGTACAGGCGGAGATTTACGGCAAAATCCCCAAGTTCCGTCACGTATACTTTTACCTCTCCCCTTTCCTTGAAATCAGGGTCAACGGTATGCAGCACGGTCAGATCCATAAGTCCGTTTGCAATGGTCTCGGGTTTCAGGAAACTTGGCTTTACAAT
>JBFHIK010000245.1:0-4595 GCA_041596555.1 Methanosarcina sp. | reverse complement strand
GCTGGAAAATCAACACCATGCTGGAAAATCAACACCATGCTGGAAAATCAACGGCGTTGATACTATAAACGGGGACATTAATTTATCAAAGCTTGAAGGTTTTATAGGGAGACACTTCAAGAATTAACATGTTTATTTTTCAGGGGTTCTTTGTTTTTTAAAAGATTGTTTACTATCTTGAATATATATAATTTTTAATATATACAGCGATTTTTTATCAGGGCCAGCTTTCCATTAACGTTATGAGTTTTTCCGATGACGGTTAGTATATCTATTTTTGAAACAATATTTAATTGCTTTCTGTAAGAAGAAGGAAAAGATCCGGATCTTAACCCTGCACCTCTTCAGATGCAACACGGAGTATCAATAATTGTGGATTATTAATGAGCAAATTAAACCAGAGGTATCAAAATGGATGATCTACCGGAAGAAGTCCAGGAATTAATCGAAGAACTGGATGAGGCAGCAGAAGATGAGGAAGAAGATACAATCAAAGAGCTGACCCAGAAGCTTCTGGAGACCGGGGCTGATGTGGAAGCAATTACCCTCAAAAAACTCTCTATCCTGGTAATGGAAGGCGAGGAAGAAATGACCCGGGGCTGGACAGAGGTGGCAATTCTGGTCGGCATAGACCCTTTCAAGACTCTTATAGAGGGTCTAGCAGCAGGTATGAGTCTTATCGGAAAAAAATACGAACAGGGAGAAGCTTTTGTCCCCCAGCTTCTTATCGCTTCGGCTGCAATGTACGGCGGGATGGACCTTCTTGCTCCTTATATGAAGAAGGATGAAAACAGCAGTTCAAAGGCAGCAACAGTCGTCATAGGAACGGTTGAAGGTGATGTCCATGATATCGGAAAAAGCCTTGTAAAGACCCTTCTCAGTGCAAACGGTTTCAACTGCGTGGACCTTGGAAACGATGTACCTGCCTCCAGGTTTATTGAAGCTGCAAAGGAGAATAAGGCAACAGCAGTTTCCATGAGCACTCTGATGACTACAACCATGGCTGAAATGCCAAAAGTACTCAATCTACTTGAAAATGAAGGCATCAGGGACAAACTACTGGTGATGGTGGGCGGCGCTCCGATCACAGCAGGGTATGCAGCCCAGATAGGGGCAGATGTCTCTCCTCATGATGCAGCCAGTGCAGCAAGCTGGCTGAAAGAATCAATTGTTAATTTCCCATCTGAAAGCGTTAGATGGAGTTAAACTTTAAACAGGTGTTTAAGAATTGACCTGAGAGTTAAAAACGCATACACGGAGTAAAAAAGGAGATAAAAACATGGTATCTGAGATGACCTCAAAAGAAAGGGTCCTTGCAATGCTCAACAGAAAACCTGTTGACAGAGTTCCGGTAATCACTGGCTCTACTATGGTCAAGGAATATATAGAGAAGAGTGGGAGTTCCTGGCCGGACTATCACTGCGACGCAGAGATGATGGTCAATACTGTGAGCCTGATGCATACTGATGCCGGGCTTGATAATATTGTGATGCCTTTTGGTATGTTTATAGAATCCGCAGCCCTTGGTCTTGAAGTAAAGATGGGAAGGATTGATATTCAGCCTTCGGTAAGGAGCTTTTTCAGCAAGCCCGAAGAGGTAAAATATGACAACTTCCTTGAAAACAAATATGTAAAAACCACACTTGAAGCCATTAAACTCTCCAAGGAAAAGTCTCCCGATGCAGCAATTACTGCTTTCCTCGTTGCTCCCATAACTCTTACAGGAGACCTCATGGGTGCAGAGAACCTTTCCATGCTCAGCATCAAGTGCCTCCAGAAAGAAAAACAAATGCAAAAAATGCAGGACTGGCTTTCGATAGCCCTGGAGATTAACAGGATCTATGCTGAGGCCTGTGTCGAAGCCGGAGCTGACATTATATACTATTCGGATGCATCAGCATCCCCTAATCTGGTAATGCCTGAGTTCTACTACCAGGTAGCCGTTCCGGCTGAAAAAGAGATAGGAGACTTCGTGCACCACCTTGGGTGCCCCTGGGAACTTCACATTTGCGGAGACACTGTCCCAATTATTGAAGGGATGGCTTCTACAGGTGCAGACTGTCTCAGTGTGGAACAGGCTGTTAATATGAAGGAAACAACCAAGATTGCCGGGGATGTACCTGTTGTAGGGAATGTGACTCCTCTCCTGATGGTCGAAGGCACGGAAGAGCAGATTATTGAAGAAACAAGAAAAGGGCTCGACAGCGGAGCAAAAGCCAGTATGCTCGGATGCGGAACCCCACCCCTTAGTACGTCAGACAGGCTCAAGACCTGGGTTAAAGCTGTAGCTGATTGGTCTGCAGACAATCTTTGATGACACATTGGAAGAATCACGAATTAACTGTTTGAAGAAGGAAGCTGTCTCAGGAAGAAGGCTATCTCAAGAATAATATAATTTTTAGTATCTTCCTGAGTTCAGAAACTAAAGTCTCAGGCTTCAGGTGCATCCTCTTGAGGATGCCAGAGTCCAGTACTCTCTTTACATTTGTATTATCTGTGTTCTTAATTATTGTTATTGGGAGCGATAGCTATGGAAATTAATCAGAATAATATGAACAAAGTAATGAAATATCGCTGGGTGGTTTTTGTTATTCTCGCCCTTGCATATTTCTTTGTGTATTTCCACCGCGTGTCTACCGCAGTAGTTGCGACTGACATTATGAATTCATTTGGAGTGGGAGCTGCATCTATAGGGCTGCTTGGTTCCGCTTACTTCTATGCTTACACGGCAATGCAACTTCCAAGTGGGATTTTAAGTGACAGCTGGGGTGTAAAAAAGACTGCCGCAGTCTTTACAATGCTTGCTGCAGTTGGAGCTGTCCTGACAGGAATTGCTTCCAACTTCACGATGGTCCTTATAGGAAGGGTTCTCATAGGGATCGGGGTGGCAATGGTCTACATCCCTGTAATGAAGGTGCTTGCCATCTGGTTCAAAAAGAATGAGTTTGCTTCAATGTCCGGAGTCCTGCTCGCAATTGGAAACATAGGAGCCCTGAGCGCCGCAGGTCCTCTTGCTATAATAGCAGCGTTCTTTGGAGACTGGCAGAAGGTTTTCTTGATGCTGGGTGTCTTTTCAGGACTGCTTGCAGTAGCTATCTTTGTGCTGGTTAAGGACAAACCCGAAGATATGGGCTGTCCCACTATTCCAGAAATCGAAGCCTACGAAAAGGGAGAGAAATACATTCCCCCGAAAGCCGTTGCAAAGATTCCTATGGGAGAAGCTCTCAAACAGACGTTTAATTCCGGGATGAAGTTCTGGCCTCTGTCCATCTGGTTCTTCTTCATGTACGGAAGCCTTATGGTCTATCAGGGATTGTGGGGAGGCCCCTTTTTCAGGGATGTTCTCGGCTGGGACAAGGGGACCTATGCAGGAATTCTTTCTTTCATAGCAATTGGTATGATTTTCGGCTGTCCGATTGCAGGTTACCTCTCGGACAAGGTGCTCAAGTCCAGGAAGAAAGTCCTTATCGCAGGCACTGCCGTGTATATAGTGCTCTGGGGAATCCTCTGGTCTCAGGCAGGAAACATTACCAGTACCGCCGCATACACCCTTATACACTTCCTCTTCGGGTTTTTTGGTGGTTTCTTTATTGTATCCTATGCCCAGATTAAAGACTGGTTCCCTTCATCGATCGTGGGAACTGCAATAGGTGCGTATAATATCTTTCCCTTCCTTGGCGGAGCCATCTTCATGACCCTGACCGGGAAGATGATGGAAGTTTCTGATGGAACTGTTGCTTCCGTAGCCCAGTACAAATCCGTCTGGTTGCTTATGTTAGCATGCATGATCTTTGCCTTCCTCTGTCTTCTGGTCTCCAAAGAAAAAGGTTCAGAAAAGGCTGCAGCTCCTGTAAAAGTTACAGAAGCCGGAGACTTGCCGGTTGGGTCTCAGAGATGAGGCATTAAAGATGAGAAAGGTATAGAGACAAGGAATCTAGATACAAGGAATCCAGGGACAAGGAATCCAGGGACAAGGAATCCAGGGACAAGGAATCCAGGGACAAGGAATCCAGGAACAAGGAATCTACAGATGAGGGCTAAAGATCAGGGATATAAGGATAAGCAAGGTATCAAAGACAGGGCTTGCCTGTTAACAATGCCTCTGTAAGATCCTTTCCCGGATCTGCAAAAACGGTATCATAGACAGGGCTGGCCTGTTAACAATAGTTAATTATGTGTTCAGGCCAGCCATCCGGGGAGTGAGATTGACGTTATTCTCCTAACCTTACTCCTAAACCTTTCAATAAATAAATTCAAAAGCCTACCAAATTGTTGAATAAATTCAAAAGCCTACCAAATTGTTGAATAAATTCAAAAGTCCACCACGTGGTTGAGATTAAACTTTAGAAGTGTAAAAACTTCCAAAGTGAAAAAAACACGCACATTTTCCAGAAGATAGAGAAAGAGTTTTCAGTACATCTAAAACCACTCAGTCTTCCAGAAAATACCCGTATTCATTCAGAAATCAAGGTGAACTACCCATCACTGAAGTAACGGGCTTCCTGCTTCATACCTCGAACTACCGTTCATAAGTCCACAGGCTCTACCCTCTGTTCCAGAGGTGAAGAAAGATCAATTGGTTCTGGTTTCCCTGG
>JBFHIK010000244.1:0-4606 GCA_041596555.1 Methanosarcina sp. | reverse complement strand
CGTACTCCCGAGGCGCAATTCGGGCAGTGAAAAGGACCGCGTACTGTTGCGATTACATCGCAACTCCCAGAAAATCTCCGATTTCCTGTGATCCCGAATCGCAATTCGGGCAGCGAAAAGGACCGCGTACTGTTGCGATTACATCGCAACTCCCAGAAAATCTCCTATTTTCTGAGATCTCAAAGCGCTATTCGGGACAGGAAACCTTATACCTGAATCCTCTATTATATCCACTTCATGAAACAGGATATGTCAAGTGCCGACGTTGCTGCAGTTGTTGCCGAACTGTCAGGGGGCCCGAAGTCCATTCTTGATTCGAAGATCGGGAAGATCTACCAGCCCGCAAGTGGGGAAATTCGCATCAACCTTTACGTTTTTCATAAGGGCAGGGATAACCTGTTCATTGAGGCCGGGAAACGTATCCATTTAAGTAAACACTTCAAGGAAAGCCCCACGCTTCCTCAGGCTTTCCCCATGCTCCTCAGGAAATATCTGGCTGGGGGCCGGATCGTATCCGTGGAGCAGCACGATTTTGACAGGATCGTGAAGATCGGGATTGAGAGGGGAGGGATCAAAAACACCCTCATTGTGGAGCTGTTCGCCCGGGGAAATGTCCTGATCGTGGATTCTGAAAACAAAATTATCCTGCCAATGAACCCCGTGACTATGAAGGACCGGAGGCTGAGGAGCGGGGAGATTTATGAGCTTCCGGAGGCACAGTTGAGCCCTGTGGAGGCTAAGGTTTCGGACCTTATGGATGCGTTTTCAAAATCAACGGCTGATATAGTCCGGACTATTGCTACAAGATTCAACCTTGGTGGGGTCCTGGCAGAAGAAGCCTGTGCGCGCGCAGGAATTGATAAATCTAAACCTGCAAAAGAAGCCACTGTAGAGGATGCGGAAGGGCTCCGGGAGGCGCTGCAGGATCTCTTTTCTCCGCTGTTCAGGGAAAGGGCTGCAGGTAAAGGCGAAATAAAGGCTGAATCAGAAACCGGTGCCGAAATTGAATCTGGAATTGAAACTGAATCTGGAATTGAAACTGAATCTGGAATTGAAACTGAAGCCAGGGTTGAAATCGAAGCCGGCAATGAAATACAGGTTGAAGAAGTTATAACTCAAACCGGAAGTGAAGCTCAGGTCCCGGGACTCCGACCTCAGCATATAAAGATGGAAATCAACGGGAAGATAGAAACCTTCGATGTGGTGCCTTTTGACCTCTCCCGTTATTCTGAATTCGAAAAAGAATATTTTGATTCATTTAATACTGCACTTGATGAGTTTTTCGGGAAAAAATCACTGGAACAGGTTGCAGAGGTAAAGGAAGCCGAAAAAAAGGAGAAAAACCTCGGCGTTTACGAAAGGCGGCTTCTCCAGCAGGAAGGGAGCCTTGCAAAATTCGAAAAAGAGATCGAGAAAAATAACCTTCTTGCAGAGATAGTCTACGCCAATTACCAGATTATCGAAGAGCTGTTCTCCGTACTCAACGGGGCAAGGGCAAAGGGTTATTCCTGGGATGAAATCCGTTCTATCCTTAAGCAGGCTAAAAAGGCCGTGCCTGCTGCACAAATGATTACAAATATTGACCAGAAGACCGGGACTGTAACGGTTGAGCTTGACGGCAAAAGCGTCAACCTTGATATCCGGAAGACAGTGCCTCAGAACGCCCAGGAATATTACGAAAAGGTCAAAAAGTTTACTAAAAAGAGAGATGGGGCTATCAGGGCTATTGAGGATACCAGAAAGGCTATGGCGAAAAAGGCTGCTGCAAAGGTTGCAAAGGCAGGGAGGAAGCTGCTGGCATCCCGGAAAAAGCACTGGTACGACCGTTTCAGGTGGTTTGTGTCCTCAGACGGTTTCATGGTTGTAGGAGGGAGGGATGCCGACACTAACGAGGAAGTTTTCAAAAAATACATGGAAAAACGAGATATCGTCTTCCATACACAGACCCCGGGTGCTCCTCTTACAGTTATTAAAACCGGAGGAGAGGAAGTGCCGGAGTCTACCCTTCGAGAAGCCGCACAGTTTGCAGTTTCTTATTCGACCCTCTGGAAATCCGGGCAGTTCAGCGGGGACTGCTACTGGATCAAAGCCGAACAGGTAACAAAGACTCCGGAGTCCGGAGAGTACATTAAAAAAGGAGCATTTATTATCCGTGGGGAACGCAATTACTTCAAAGATGTAGCTCTTGGAATTGCAGTCGGGCTTGAGCTGAAAGGGGAAACAAGGGTCATAGGCGGGCCAGTTTCTGCAGTCAGAAAGCACGGGGACTATATTCTTGAACTTATTCCGGGAAAATTCAATCAGAATGATATCTCGAAAAAAATCTACCGGACTTATGCGGATGAGCTTGGTGATCCTCGTTTTGTAAAACAGATCGCATCCCCTGACCTGGTAGCTATGATGATCCCTGCCGGGGAGTCAGACCTCAGGAACCAGAAACCCGGACGAAAAGAACAGGGAATCGAGCCCGAAGGAGAAGAATACATACTTCGGGAACTGGAAGACGGACTTGAGGGCAGTGAGGGCGAAACCGAAGAGGAATTCGGAGAAGAAACCGAAGAGGAATTTGGAGAAGAAGCCGAAGAAGAATTCGGAGAGGGAGCCGAAGAAGATATTGAAGTGGAAATTGAAAAGGAGACCAGAGAGAAAAGTGAAGAGAGAAGTGAAACGCATGGAGTGAAAAAGGTATGAGGGTTACGAACCGTTCTCTGAAAGGCAGGGAAGGGGAAATCGCCGTAACAGCCGAAACCCTCGACGATCTCTGGCACCTGAAATACATTATTGAAAAAGGGGACATGGTCTTTGCCCTGACCAAACGGAAAGCTGATAGCGCAAGCGACAAAATCCGCCCTGAAAAAGTAGAGAAAGTAAAGGTCAGGCTCGGGATCAGGGTTGAGGAACTGGAGTTCCATAAATTCGCGAACAGGCTGCGAATACACGGACCGATAGAACATGGGATGGACACCGGCTCCTATCACACTCTTAATGTAGAAATAGGGACTAACATTTCCATCGTCAAGGAGCACTGGAAAAACGACCAGCTCCAGCGCATCCAGGATGCCGAAGAGGCCGGGAAACGTCCTAAAGTTGTTCTTGTGGCAGTCGAAGAGGGGGACGCAGACATTGGTTTTGTGCGCCACTACGGAATTGAGATATATTCCCATATCCGGCAGTCTTCGGGGAAGCGAGAGACCGGGCTCAGGAATGTATTTTTCAGTGAGATTGTTGAACAGCTCAGGCATGCGGTTCCCGAGGACGCCTCTATAGTGATTGCAGGCCCCGGGTTTACCAAAGAAGATTTCCTGAAGTATTTCCATGACGTTGAGCCTGACATGGCTTCAAAGGCGCTGACTGAAGACACTTCCATGATAGGGATGTCCGGTTTTCAGGAAGTGCTCCGCAGGGGGGCTGTGGACCGAATCATGCAGGAGTCCCGTATAGCCCGGGAATCCTCTCTCATGGAAGACCTGGTCAGGGAGATCTCAATGGACGGGAAGGCCGCTTATGGTTTTGCGGATGTTAAAAATGCTCTTGGGTACGGGGCCGTCGAAACTCTGCTAATTGCTGATGAAACCCTGCGGGAAGGACGGGAAAAAGGGGAAGATGTAGACAGACTCCTGATGGAAGTTGAACAGGCACAGGGAAAGGTTGTTGTATTCAGCACGACCTTTGAGCCCGGGGAAAAGCTTCACAAACTGGGAGGAATTGCAGCTCTGCTCCGCTTTAAAGTAAAGGGCTGAGCAGGTACCAGGCCTTCGATTTCAGCTCTTTAATTTTTCAGCTCTTTAATTTTTCTTATCTAACTATCGATTTGTTTTTACTTTTGTTTGTTCCGGTTCTTTTTTATCTATTAATTCTTTCTGCCCCCAATTTTCAGAAAATTGAACCTACTAATTTTATTTTTTGTTTTTTATGTTCTACTTTGTATTATTTCTCTGTTTTTTGATTCAAATTAGTAAAATTTATTAACCCTTCTTCTTTATTTGTTGTTACTTTCAACTGAATTTATAATAATATTTGCTTATATTTTCAGTTTACTTATGGTTTGATTAACAAAAATCTATAAATTGGTGGTGATGTTTATGAATTCAGGTATCCTAAAAGCTTTGTCTTCACTGTTTATTGCATTTGCAATCTTTTTGATGCTCCCGCCTTTAGGCTTTGCAGGTCCGGCGATCTGCGGGAGTCCTTTTGATACAAATGCAACCTCTTCTGATGGTTTTTGCTGGAATGCAACCACTTTTGGTGGCTTTAACTATCCTGTAAACAAACACAATGGTTTTGTAGCTTCTGAGGACTGGTGGGGAGAACGCCTTCAGTACATCGAAACCGATGGTCAGAACGAACTCGGGAAAAACAACCCCGGAAACCATGTTATAGAGGAAGGAGAACTTGTGTATTCTACAAGACAGTTTCCCAACAAATATGAGCTCGTTTCCGACCTGGAACTGAATGCCGGGACAACCCCTGTAGAACTTGGCGGCATGTTTTACTACAAACTTCCCTGGTTTGGAAAACCTTATGTTGCTGTTGAAAATGATGCTACCCAGCTTGCAGATCTTGTTATAAGCCAGAGTGGCAGTGAGAAAAAAGAGCTTAAAGCCGG
>JBFHIK010000243.1:0-4608 GCA_041596555.1 Methanosarcina sp. | reverse complement strand
ATTTCACAAGTAAATATCACACGAGTAAATATCACAAGTAAATTTCACAAGTAAATATCACACGAGTAAATATCACAAGTAAATTTCACAAGTAAATTTCACACGAGTAAATTTCACTGGTCATAGGTTGAGATATTTTTTGCCTGAAGGGTAAGTACAAATATTAGATTTAGAAGGTGTGGAACATGGGAAATATGAAAAATATGGGAAATAAAACTAAAATAACTACTGAAAAAAAGAAGGAGACTGAAGCTCTATTAAAAGTAGAAAACCTTTCCCTTTCTTTCATTCAATATGCTGCCGGACTTAGACAAACTGAGTTAAAAGTAATCTCCAATTTGAGTATAGAAGCTCGCAGCGGCGAGATCTTGGCTGTTGTTGGCTCAAGCGGGTCTGGAAAAAGTCTTCTGGCTCATGCGATTTTAGGAATTTTACCTTCAAATGCGAAACTTGATGGGAAAATGGAATACAACGGCCAGCAACTTACTCCGGAGAAAAAAGAAGAAATCAGGGGCAAAGAAATAGCTCTGGTTCCTCAATCTACAAACTATCTGGACCCTTTAATGAGGATCTCCAACCAGGTAATAGGATGTGTTGAAGAGAAAAATGAAGGCTTAATGAAGAAGGTCCAGAGAGAAATTTTCCAGAAATACGATTTAAAACCAGATGTTGACAGAATGTTCCCCCATGAGTTATCAGGGGGTATGACCAGAAGAGTTCTGGTTTCTACTGCCGTAATGAGCTCTGCAAAGCTCATAATTGCCGATGAACCAACTCCGGGCCTGGATGAAAAAACTTTGAATGAAACCCTGAGTTACTTCAAAGACATGGCAAACAGAGGCTGTGCAGTGATACTGATAACTCATGATATCGAAGCTGCCTTAAAAATCTCTGATAAAATTGCAGTGTTCTATGCAGGTACGGTTCTGGAAGTAGCCAATGTTGAGGACTTCAAAAACAACGGAGAAAATTTAAGGCACCCATACACCAGAGCACTCTGGAATGCCCTTCCCCAGAACAAATTCCAGGCAATAAAAGGCCACCAGCCAATGCAGGATGAAGTCATTGACGGATGTATCTTTTATGACAGGTGCTCTAAAAAGAATGAGCTTTGTTCTAAAGGCATCCCTCAATTTAAAAGTGTCAACGGAGGATTTGTGAGGTGTAATAATGTGTCTTAAATGTGAGAATATAAGTTTCGGATACAAAAAAAACAATTGGATTTTAAATAATGTGAATCTATCTCTGGGTAGTGGAGAGGTACTGGGGCTAATCGGGGACAGCGGAAGCGGTAAATCAACCCTGTGTAAAATCCTGGCCGGCTATGAAAATAATTATCAGGGAAATGTAAGTATCGACGGAAAAGCAATCCCCTCAAAAGGCTATAACCCTGTCCAGTTAGTCTTTCAACACCCGGAAAAAGCTGTAAACCCTAAATGGAAAATGAAAGACATTTTAAATGAAGGACATATTGTCCCACAGGATATTTTAGATTCATTCGGAATAAAAAAGAGCTGGCTTAACAGGTGGCCAAATGAGCTTTCCGGAGGAGAACTTCAAAGGTTTGCCCTTGCAAGGGCTTTAAGCCCTGAAACTAAATTTTTAATCGCTGATGAAATAACTACAATGGTAGATGCCATTACTCAAGCCCAAATCTGGAGTATAGTTCTGGATATAGTTAAAGAGATGAATATCGGAGTACTGGTTGTAAGTCATGAAAAAAAGTTAATTAGTAAATTATGTCACGATGTTGTTTATCTGGATGATATCAATACAGTTTGAATAAAATACAGTTTGAAAATAATACGTGACTCCAAAACTATACAAATATTTATACATCTGTGGTTTCAATGAATCTGTATGAAAAAGTACCTGGGGATTATTGTTGACGCCGTTTCCAGGCGGCAGTTTAAAGGTGAGATTACCGTTGAAAACGGGAAGATCATTCGTGTTGAAGAAAAGGAACACGATACCGATCAGTACATCCTGCCAGGGCTGGTGGATGCTCATGTGCATATAGAAAGTTCCATGACCGTGCCTTCGGTTTTTGCCCGGATGGCTGTTGCAAAAGGCACGGTTGCAGTTGTCAGTGACCCGCATGAGATTGCAAACGTTATGGGGGAAGAAGGCATTGATTACATGCTTGAGGATTCAAAAAAAGCCCCCCTTAAAATCTTTTTTGGGGTACCCTCGTGTGTGCCGGCTACACCTTTCGAATCAGCAGGGGCGGTGCTGGATGCGGAGGCTGTGGACCGACTGCTGGCAAGGGAGGACCTGTATTATCTTTCCGAGATGATGAATTTCCCGGGAGTGATTTCAGAATTTCCTGAGGTAATGGCGAAACTGGAATCGGCTAAAAAGTACGGCAAAGTTGTTGATGGGCATGCACCCGGCTTAATAGGAGCCGCCTTGCAGAAATACATTGGAGCAGGAATTTCCACAGACCACGAATGTTTTACTTATGAAGAAGCAGCTGAGAAAATAAAGCTCGGAATGAAGGTCCTGATCCGGGAAGGAAGTTCAGCCCGAAATTTTGAAGCCCTGTATACCCTGATAGATGAATACCCTGAAGCGGTTATGCTCTGCACAGACGACTCCCACCCTGATACTCTGATCCATGAAGGGCATATCGATAAACTGATCCGGCGCGGGCAGGAAAAAGGACTTGACATATATAACCTGATCAGGGCAGCGGTGATCAATCCTGTAGAACACTACGGGCTAAATGTCGGGCTGCTGCGCGAAGGAGACCCTGCTGATTTCATCCTCGTAAGCAACCTTAAATCATTCAATGTGCTGAGCACCTTCATTGAAGGAAACTGTGTTTATGATAACGGGAAAGTTCTTTTTCCAATGGGACAAATTTCTGCAAAAAACGTTTTTAACAGAAATAAAATTTCAATTGACGATATAAAATTGGCTGTTCCAGCAGGAAAAAACGGGGACACAAAGGAAGGAATGCGAAAAATCAGGGTGATAACTGCCAGAGACGGAGAACTGGTAACAGGTCAGGAACTGGCTCTGCCAGAAGTGGAAAACGGAAACCTGGTTTCAGACCCTGCCCGGGATATTTTGAAAATGGTTGTCCTGAGCAGGTATGCAGATGACCCTGTTCAGATCGGTTTCATAAAGAACATAGGCCTGAAAAAAGGTGCTATTGCAAGCAGCATTGCCCACGACAGCCACAATATTATTGCAGTCGGCGCCACCGATAAAGATATAGTCGAAGCTGTAAACAGGCTGGTAGAAAACAGAGGTGGAATCGTTGTGGGCACCGCCGAAAACCTTCTTGATCTTCCGCTTGAGGTTGCGGGCCTTATGAGCACCCAGGATGGGGAATATGTGGCATCCCGGTATCTGCTGCTGAATGCAGAAGCCCGGAAACTGGGGACGTCGCTTGAGTCGCCTTTTATGACTCTTGCATTTATGTCGCTTCTGGTTATTCCTGAGCTAAAACTGGGGGATAAAGGGCTGTTTGATGTAACAAAATTTGAATTTGTCGAGCTTTTCGTAAATGAATGAGCAGAAAAGGATGGGAAAATTCCCCCAGTTTCTCTCTGCTTTTTCAGCTTTTTCAGCCTTTTCAGCCTTTTCAGCCTTTTCAGCCTTTTCAGCCTTTTCAGCCTTTTCAACCTTTTTAGCCTTTTTCAGCCTTTTCTGTCCTTTTCCACAACTTTTAAAACATCAAAATTCGATGCGGTCTGCACGATAAAGAACTGCTTGCTCACGGAAGCCGTTTTTTTTGCTGCGGTCTCCATACAGAGCATAAGGATTTTTACTGCATCCTGAAGGTTACTCTTTTTCGTCCAGTTATCCTTGAAACATTTGTTGGCTACCTGCTTTGTAACCTCGTTTCCGAAAGCTATGAAATTGCTTCCTTTACCCTGAGAAGTTAGTGTCATCTCAGCATCCCTGAGTTCAACAATTGCATAGTTTCCTGCCGAGGCGTACAGCCTCCTTTTTTTAACGACACCTCCTTCAACTGAAGAGACTTCCCCTACCAGAATGCCGTTCCTCTCCGAAACTTTACTCTTGCAGTCCGTGACCGTTATTTTGACCCCAAACTCCTCTGCCTTTTTTGCCAGCTCCTCGTCCGTAACTATTGCGCCGTTGTAAAGCTCTTTTTCAAGTGTTTCTCTGCTGGACTTCTCCCCTTCAAAAGTAATTTCCCGCATGTCTCCGGCCATTACTGCACCGTTTTTTCCGATAAAAGCAATAACTAAAGTCATCTTTATATCTCCATAACCATCTTAAAGTGCCCTTCAATCTTTAAAGTGCCTATTTCTTATTACTTTAGCTCTACAGAGAGCCCTCAAGTGATGTAATTTGTTTATTCTGCGAATTCCAGGTAGAGTAACTAAAAAACACCTTTTCTTTTCCGAGAAATACTTCCCTTCACTCCCCAGAAACCGGTATTAAATCCATGCATTAAAGGATGCTCTGCCAGCTTGCCCGGCGGTCTGTCGAAAGAAACAGAATGAAAAATCGTAATTTAGTTCTCTTGAGCTAAACTCACTGCTAAAATCTATAACTCAGTCCTCTTGAGCGCAGCGAAAAGGACCGCGTACTCCCGAGGCGCAATTCGGGCAGCGAAAAGGACCGCGTACT
>JBFHIK010000242.1:0-4615 GCA_041596555.1 Methanosarcina sp. | reverse complement strand
TTAAGAAAAAATGCAGGAGACTGAGTGCGAGGAGTACAACATTAGTTCAGATGGTACAGATGACGCATTCCTCCCCCACCTGCCATTTCCGGCAAGCCGGAAATGTCGAGGAAGGGGTCTCCTGCTGAGGTAAGATGAAAAAGAAGTGAATTCAGCAGATAGAGGCTCGAATATTCTTAAAGCTTCGTTTTTACTTTTTTAGTATTACAGGACTGTTCTGGGTTTCTCATTATGCTCTTTCAATATGCCCTTTAGAGTAGCCTTAATTATCAGAGATAATCATTTCAAGCTTAAGTGTAATGATTGATTTATCACTTACGAGAAAGGTGGGAAACTAATAAGTGAAAGAAAATAACATCCAATTTGAACAATTCTCATTATATGAACGTCTGCGGTCTCTGAATACCTCAGAATTTTACGACCTGGTAAGTACCCTGCTGAGTAAAAAACCTGAATTATACCAGGTGGTTCTGGAATGGTTCAAAGAAAAACAGGAATCTACGCCTGAAACCATGACAGATAATGATATCGTTTCCCTAAATGACAAACTGTTGTTTGAATACTGGGAAGATGCAAGGAGTATTATCTCAGAGTTTAACGAGCTTGGAGGCGGTCCCGAAGAAGACGAAGAGGAAGCATTTGGTTATCTTGAAAAGATTTCAGGCCTGATTGAAGAAGGTGGCCTGTCAACTACTGCAAAACTTGAATTTTTAGATGAAGCCTTTGAGGAATACAACATCCACAATTCAGGTTTTGAAGATGGCCTGATGGAAATTTTTATTGAGATCTGCCAGACAAAAGAAGAATGGGAGTATCTGGTGAAAAAACTAGATGAACATCCTTCTAAATGGAGAAAAGAACAGATAATGAATATCCAGAGAGAATACCTTCACGATGACGAAGCTTATCTGCAGGAGCGAATGCAAATTCTCAGTCATGGCAGGGATTACTGGGACCTGGTTAAATTTTATGTTGAAAAGGGAGATTCGGATAAAGCTCTGGAAACAGCAGAAAAAGGTATTTTAGAGGGGGAAGGCTGGGCTACTGATCTGTTTGAATTTCTCTGGGAATACTTCTCCAAAAAGGGAGACACAGCCAACCTGGAGCGGCTTGTGCAGACAGCATTATCCCGCAATACTGAAGAGAAGAACATGCTTGACAGGTTATTTGAATATTACAGGGCAAAAGGAGATTATGAGCTCGCAAAAAATGCCCTTTTGAGGTCATTTGAGTTTGCAAGGCGGCACTATTATACAGAGTACACAAAAATGAAAGGATTCCTGAAAGCGTCTGATTGGAAATCCATTGAGCCTGAAATATTTAGTAAAATCAAAGAAAAAGACTTTCACGATTATTTGCGAATATGTCTGGATAAGGGCATGAAAGAAACAGTTCTCAAATCAATTTTTAATCCTCCAAAAAACAGGTTTGGTTATTCAATAGAAGTTGATTTTGATGAGTTTGCAGATAAATTGGCAAATGATTTTCCGGATAAAATTATCGAATATTACTGGCAGAAAGCCTATAGAAACATACCGAACGGGAATAGGAAAACATACAGCATTGCAGTCAAATATCTTGGAAAAGTCAAAGATGTCTATATAGATATCTTAAATGATGAAGCAGACTGGGTAAAACGTTTTTCCGACCTGAAATCCGAATTTAAGAAGCGGCCCGCTTTTATTGAAATAGCGAGCGAGTTATGATCTCTTTTATATTTTTTTGGAGGCCGGTGATTGGTAATATTATTTGAATCTTCTATAGCCTCATTTCTTCTTTTTTATTTCAATTGTCTTTTTTATTTCAATTGAATACTCCACAACTGGCTGCAGGATGTTACATTGCAATTTTGATTAGAAGTTTTCCTTCATGTTTTCTGAAATTCCATCCAAGGAAGTCAAAACCATAATCAATATGAGTAATTAGGGTATTTTCTTCCGATAATTCCAGACTTCTTTTTTTGAGAGAGGCTCTGAGCAGTTCCTTAATTTCTCTGGCTAATTCTTCCGAGCTGGCAGTGACCACAAAATCATCAGCGTATCTGACAAAGTTTACCTCGTTTTGACATTTTACTATAGAGTTGTCTTTCTCACTTTTACCTGTACTGTATTTGGTAAACAACAATTGTTCTATGTTATCTAAAGCTATATTCACCATAATGGGCGATATGATTTCTTCTCGCAGAGTTACAGTTTTTTTTGGGTTCAGATGATATTTAGAATCAAAAACAGCCTTAAAATATTGATTTCTAACAGATCTATCTTTCAAAATATTGTTTATTAGCCATTGATGGTTGACTTTGTCGAAACAACCTTTGACGTTCCCTTTCAGGATCCATTGTGCAGAGTTTTTATTGCAGAGACAGGTAAACACCTGTTCACAAGCATCTTGTGAATTTCCAATTTTGGTTTGTGCTGTAGACCTTCTTTCACTATCGAATCCAGCCGTTTTCTTGATTTCATTATGGGTAGCTGTCCTTACCTTTAATGTCTCTGAATTACTCACGTCCATAAATTTACCCCAATTATTAATAATAAATAACAATAAATATACAATCAAAAAAATTATACATATATCATTTTTGTTTAATGTATGTAATATACGGAGTCAGTTGTATATAAATTTTTATTAAGTAAGGGGTTACTCGGAATGGAGTTACATCTTTCAATTATCTTATCGCCTGATCATCCCCTATGCCTTCACAAGCCCTGGAAATCTTAAAAATTAACTCCGGATAGCGGCTTTATATACCACAAATTCGCTCTAAATTAAATTCTCTGCGCTCCTGAATATGAGCATCATTCCACTGTCCTTCTTTCATTCAAACTCGTCTAACCCCTGTCCAGGGTCTGTTCAAATTTGATCTCTTATTCATAAATTATCCTAAGTAACTGACATCGTATCCAGGTTTGTACTATTCCGAACGAAGCGAGGTTGGCCCTTTTTGCCAGGCAGGATTAAAAAATTGCATAAAAGACATAAATGCCAGAAAAAAAGTGTTGAAGCTATTTTATTCATTAAATTTAAGGACAGATAGCTCTCCTTCTTCGAGCCTGGGCGGGCATGGTATCCGGGCTACGAAATAGGAACCCGGCAATGAGCAAAGATCAAAATCGAAATGCACGCCCTCTCGAAATACACGCCCTCTGCTTGAAGTTCAATTGATCAAAAAATCCGGAGTCCATTTTTTTCAATCTCTAGAACCTTCTAGCCGTGAAAAACTGAATCCCTGTCATCCTGATAATATCTGCAGATAAAAAATTCCGGCTTCAGGTGTCTTTTGTAAACTCCTGTTGTGCTATCTGTGAAGCCATTTAAGGACTATTACTTTTCTCTTTCCTTTCCCCCCTTACCAGTTCCAACAACTTTAAAAGGAATGCCCATTATCAAAATGTGAATTTCAATGCTTACGATCAGGGTTAACAATTCCCTGATTACCTTCTTTAAACACCGGGCAGTTTTCCCCGGACTTTCAATCCTACAACTTTATGAGAGATTAAAATGGAACTCGACGAAGTCATAATCACACGGGCAATATTTGATGAGTATTCTAAAACCTTCCTTGACTACACGGACATCGATGTAGCACTTGTAGGAGGGGGACCTGCAAACCTTGTGGCTGCAAAGTATCTGGCTGAAGCCGGGGCAAAGGTTGCCATTTATGAGCAGAAGCTGTCACTCGGGGGCGGCATGTGGGCTGGAGGCATGATGTTCCCGCGCATAGTTGTGCAGGAAGAAGCCTGCCACGTCCTGGACGACTTCGGGATCAGGTATAAGGAGTACCAGCCCGGGTATTATGTGGCAAATTCCGTGGAATCCGTCGGGAAGCTGATCGCAGGGGCAACATCTGCAGGGGCTGAGGTCTTTAACCTTGTGAGTTTTGAGGACGTCATGATCCGGGAAAATGACAGGGTTTCCGGCATAGTCATCAACTGGGGGCCTGTCACAACCCAGCGCCTGCATGTGGACCCTCTCATGATCCGCACAAAACTCGTGATCGATGGGACAGGGCATGATGCTGTTGTTTGCAACACTATTCTCAGGAAGATCCCGAACGCAAAGATAGGAGAACTCGGGATGCTCGGGGAAAAGCCAATGTGGTCTGAGGTCGGCGAGCGCCTGGCCGTGGACGCAACCCAGGAGATCTATCCCGGGCTGATTGTTGCAGGCATGGCTGCAAATGCCGCAACCCGTGCCCCAAGAATGGGACCTGTCTTCGGAGGCATGCTCCTTTCCGGAGAAAAGGCTGCAAAACTTGCCCTTGACAGGCTCAAAAATATCTGATATTTGCCTGAAACTCGCTAAATCCCTCCCAGATATCGGATTTTTACCTGCCTGGAATGCCGGGTAGCAGAATCTCTCCCTTCTCGAAGAAGGGTCTCCTGCTTTTTCCGGCAAAAACTTTATATAAATAAACTCCTTCTATAGGTTGCTTCAAACCTGAAGTACCAGACCCTGTGGCCGGGGTAGGGTAGAGGTTATCCTGTGGCCCTGTGGAGGCTACGATCCGAGTTCGATTCTCGGTCCCGGCCCTAAAATCTTTTAATGTTTTCTTCTATTCTGTGGTCACAGTATTTTTCTGCAGCAGTGTTTTTTATATCGTTTCTAACGTCTA
>JBFHIK010000241.1:0-4671 GCA_041596555.1 Methanosarcina sp. | reverse complement strand
ATCAAAACCTCTCTTCCCTCATTCCCCCCACTATTCAAAACCTCTCTTCCCTCATTCCCCCCACTATTCAAAACCTCTCTTCCCTCATTCTTCCCATTATTCAAAACCTCTCTTCCCTCATTCTTCCCATTATTCAAAACCTCTCTTCCCTCATTCCCCCCACTATTCAAAGCCCTCCTCCCATCATTTTTCAAGGCATTTCTTATGCTTTTTTCCTCATAAAGTTCGTTAATCCTTGCCCCGACGTTTATCCCTTTCTTTTCCAGGTTTGCCAGTTCTCCTGCTTCTTTCAGGTCAAAAAGAGCTTTTCGTGTCACGTATTTTCCTTCCTGGAGTTTCAGGACATGGTGCAGCACGTTATCTTTCTTGTTTTCATATATCTCCCAGAAACCTCCCCCCGCGGTCAGGGGAGAGATATTGTCCAGGAAACTTGCAGCTGAAAAGAAGGTAAGGGAAATGTCCCACGGCTTTGTGTGGTTGTGGGTGGCAAGCCTTGCGTCATTACTGTTGCTCAGGGCAAGGATTCCGTTTATTTCTTCTTTGATTGTATCAGCTATGGGTTCGCTTGCAATCCGGCTTGAGATGTATGAGGACCTGGAGGAAACAACCAGGGCAGCTTTTCCGAAATTCCAGCGTTCAGTGGTGTTTATAGGGATCATCAGGTTATGGATCCCTAGTTTATAGCTTTCGATCAGGTTTTTGTAAGTAAACATTATTTCGTTAATGAGTTTGTCAAGTTCGCGTTTCCCACCCTCGTCCCAGTCAAGATCCTTCATATCGGAACTTTCGTCAATCAGGGAGAGAATTTTGGGGTTTATGTCCCCGAACTTTGTCATGTAAAGGCTGCTAAAGGTCTTGCTGCCCGAATTTTTAATGTTACTGATCTTTGTGAAGTCTTCATAAAATTTTTCATAGTAACGGTTCAGGTCTCTCCTGTAAACAATTGTTTCTTCGGTAAGGTCCTCGAGCTTCTCAAAAATAGCAGAGAGGGCATTTTTCCCCCCAAGGCTTTCTTCCAGTGTCCGGACATCTGCCTCAATTCCCTTCAGCTTCCCAAAATAGTCTTCTTTTTGCAGGTACTTCAGGGTCAAAATCTCCCTTAACAGGCTTCTTAGTTTTGGCCTGTCTCCGGACTTAAACACCTGCTCGATTTCATCAATATCGACGCCTTTTTCGTCAGGGTCGGGGAAAAAGGAATTCAGGATCGTGTTTTTGAGTTCTTCGGATTTTTTATTGTGGTTTTCACTCAGGAAATTTTCGTGGACAAAAAGTTCAAAGGGAGAATTTATCCGGACGTACTCCTTCCCGGATGTTTTGATATAATCTTCCATGCTCCGCTTCTGCGCTTCAAACTTTCTGATAACCTTTTTTTGATTTCCCTTTATGGCTCCTATCAGTTTCTCTTTTAATCCTCTTTTTTTAGTTCTTTCGATCCTGTATTCATAGTAATAGTAGAGGGCAATTGATTCAACTAGCCTGGAAAGGGCTGAGAGGTCCAGTTCGAGCTCATGCGAGAGGGTATCGATTTCCCTCTGGAGTTCGGGGACCCCCGACAGGCGCAGCCAGCTGTCTTTGTCTCCGCTTTTGATATTTCCTGCTTTAAAATTGCTGACAAATAAGTCAATTTTTGTTTTCAGGCTCTGCTCACGTTCCTGAATACTTTTTAACTTCTTTTTCTGGACAAAGTACTGTTCAAGGTCTCTGTCGTTATCGTTTAAGGTCTTGTCAACAGCCTTTTCAACCCGGGACTGCAACTGTTTGAGGGAAGCCTGCTCAGCCTGTTTACTTTCAATTCCGGCTTTTGCCTCCAGACTCTCTTCTTTGAGGCTTCTGGCTTTTACATTCAGGCGGTCGACAACGGATACAAGCTCCTGTTTGCCTTTGAGGACATTGATGAGCACACCCCTTGCAGCTTCCTCTTCAATGCCTGCAACCCGTTTGAAAAGCTTTGCTGTGTCTTCTATGCATGAAAGAGCCTCAGGAATTAGCCTGAATAGCTTTTTGTCGTTTTCGTCTTTTAATTCGTCTTCCTTTACGCTGCTGGTGAAAGCTTTTACCTTTGAGATGAATTCCAGAAGATTGTCATAGCTGGTGATTTTCTCGATCCCGGCGTCCGAGGAGATATTGTTCTGTATATAAAATTCGACAGCTCCGGGGCTCTGGTAATTGAGGAGTTTTCCAATTTCGTTTTTCCAGATTTTTTCGATATTTCCATATTCCTTTTTAATAAAATCGGAATCCGCCTTTGTGGGAGGCATTTCTTTGAACTGGTCGAAATTGTCCAGCAGGGCTTTTACAGCCCGGTTTGTTTCTTTTCTGGCAGCGGTGATATTTTCAAGTTCCAGGATGATTTCTTCATACTGTTTTTTCAGGATTTTGAGCTCTTCTACAGGGTACTCAATTACATGGGCATCTGCAAAAATAAACGAGGAATAAAGGTTTTTTGAGTCGCCGAGGTTAATATCCCCTTTTTCGATATGGAATAAATTTGTCAGGATGTGGGGGAACATGGCGTCGAATTCGTGCACCTCCAGCCGCGCCTCCTCTCCTTTTTTATAGCCTGTAGGCCCAAGGGAGGTGAGGATTACATAGTTGAAAAGCCTCTCGTTCAAATTCAGGTATTCGAGCTCTGTAAGTGCAATTGCTGCGTTTAACTGCTCTTTTTCCCCTTCTTTTGTTGTGGGGATTACCGCAAAGAGCCAGATCTGGGTAGCCTCTCCTTTCAGAGCCCGGATATACCTGGCAAGGTCGATAAACATTCCTGACCCTGTACCGCCCCCAAGCCCTACAATGATTGCTGTCGTCCCTGTATTCGGAAAGGTCGGAAATCCGCTTGCCTGCCCCTGGCTCAGGACCTTATAAAAAATTGCCTTTGAAATTGCCCTTCTCCGGTGCACGCCTCCCCCAAAATCATCAATCAAAAAGGGGTCGATTGTCCTCAGTTCCTCAAAACTAAGGCCGAAGTCCCCTACGTCGTTCAGCCACCAGGTATTGACAACGGGGTCCGATTTCCTGTCCTTTATCTTTGCTGCGACCTCCTGGCTTGCCAGGTCAGAGACCTGGTTTATGTTTGCCAGGGCAGGAAGGTAATAGTATTGGTATTCAATATTCCCCCTGGCTCCAATTTCGTTAATCTCAGCCTTGATCTCGCTTCTTTGCACTTCATCTTCGACTTTTTCATTTGCGTCCGTATCCATGGTGTAGATCCGGAGCCGCCTGCCGGAAGCAAGATAATTGCCAAATATCCATTCGTGGTTGCATATTTCCCTGCACAGGCGTTTTCCACATCCCCCAATCCCCACAATTGTCAGGTCCGTAGGGAGCTGCAGCGCAGAATAAGTACTTCCCCTTGCGTTCATTCCTCTTCCTCCTCTCCGGAACTTCCAGTCCTGACCCCCAGTATAAAGCTCACAGCCGCAATGCCAAGCCCGGCGATAACATAGTTCCAGTTAAAAGAATTTTCATTATTCTTGATTAGATAGTCCGCTATTTTGTTTGCCTCGGTGACAAGCCCCCTGTCGAACATGTCCTGCAGGTACACAGCAAAAAAAGAGTCGTCGATAAGCGTCAATTTCTGTCTGAATGCGTCGATTTCAGGAACCGAAATCGAAAACGTGCGAGTATCACTTTCTTTTATGGAATTGCCTTCTTCATCGGTCAACCGGATCCTGTAGTGGGCATACCCTGTACGCTTCGGGTTGTATTTTACAAGGGTAAGCTTCTCGTACTGCTTAATCTCGGTAATTTCGGGGACCTGGCCTTTTAGCTGGACAACGATTTTGTTCTGCCCGTCTTCAATTGGAAGCACAAAGTGGCTTTCATTGCTTTGAAGGTCCAGGTCCGAAAAATTGTATAGCGGCTGGTTATCATATTTCATCAGGTCCGTATCGAAATAGATATAATCCGCAGCAGCCGGGATACTGCTAATTGTCAGGACACCGCTTATTACCTGCTTTTCTTCAACTTCTGCCGGCAGGTTCCCTTCCACCTGGACCTGGCTTGCCGATGCAAGCCCTGAAAGTATAAACTGGAAAAAAAATAGAAAACATAACGTTGTCACGTAGGCCTTATGACCTGCTCTCATAATCAATACCCCCTCTAAAAAATATAATGATACGATCTAAAACCCTATTCAATGTATTCATGTAGCAATAAATAACTTTTTTTTAACAAATTTTATAATGTTACTTTGATATAAAATTGATTCTGTTTAGCTGATGAATTATTCTATTGATCTGAATATAAATTCAAGAACAGATTTTGCCTTCAAGGTGTTTTGTTTTCAAGAAAGCGGCATCCATACGGGGTACAATATACAGGATCTACTCGAGAAATATTGATCCAGTAATATTACGATGATAGCAGGGACTTTGCCATTCTTTCAACATGAGAAAAATAGAGAAACCTAAATTCTTAAAAAACTCTTTGAAGCGTCTGAAAATTCTTCTAATGGGGGTCAGAAAGGGGCAGAAGAGAACAGAAAAGAACCGAAGGGAATAGAAAAGAACCGAAGGGAATAGAAAAGGAACAGAAAAAAAACCGAAGAGGATAAAATGTATTAAATGCCCTTTTTAGGAACGTAAAAGGCTAATCGCCGTGTTTTCAAAAATGGGATACAGCCGTCATCTCCCTTATAATATGTTTAATGCTAACGTTTTTATTTTTTCCCGT
>JBFHIK010000240.1:0-4683 GCA_041596555.1 Methanosarcina sp. | reverse complement strand
CCTTAAACTGAGGCGGCATTCAAGGGTAACTATTTCTTTCCTATCGTTTACCGATTTTCCATTGCTCCTTATCGGTGATCTGGTCAACCAGGGCTTGTTAGACAAGCCCCTTCCTCAAAAACCTGAGCCGTTAGGTGAAGTTTTTAGGGAGGGGTAATTGACTTACTCATCTGAGCTTGAATCTGGACCCGAGCCCTTTCATAAAACTGCCGGCATTGCTGCCTGAGTCAGGTCCCTGGACTTTTGCTTCCAGTTTTGCAGCATTGGGGTCGGAATATCCTGATTTTGCAGACCTGAAATCTCCGGACCTGAAATCTCCGGACCTGAATTCTTTATTCTGCAAACACAGCAGGGATTCGATTTCACCTATCAGAGTTTCAGTTCCGGAAAGCTGTGCACTGCCGGTGTCATGCAGGAGCAAAGCTTCGTTTCTATCAGAAATTGAAAGCCATATATTTGCATCCATAAGGTTTCTTAGCAGCTCCTTTTCTTCCTCAAGCCGTTGTTTTACTCTGTTTACTCTGCCAGCCAGGGTTTCGAATTCTTTTTCAAAAACCTCTCTCTGGCTTTGAGACAGGGTATTTTTCTTTTTCGAGCGTTCATGGAGAGAATCAATTTCCCTTACCAGGTTATCATAAGGATAGATCCTCGAATTTCCTTCCTGTTTATTTCCTTCCTGCTTATTTCCTTCCTGCTTATTTCCTTCCTGCTTTAGAGTATAGCTGTGGTTCGGGCAGGCAGTATGGTGAACCTCAAGGTTCTCCCTCAGCTGGAATTCTTCCCCGCAGCTGTCGCAGAGGACTCCAACGGGAAGTTCGTTTTTCAGGGCAATATTAAGGGCGGTTTTCAGGTCCTCAGCGTCCAGACGAAGTTTTTCGGTATTTGTTCCGCCGGAAACAACGAGTTTAAAGACCGTCTTCCTGATCATTTCCCGCTCTTCGGGCAGGTTCCAGAGCATGTGCTGGAGCAAAAGTGCCATTGTCCTGTCAACAGCCGAACACCCGCTGCTGCAGGCTGCAACCTTCAGGACCTGAACAATCCTTTTCCAGCGCCTGTCTGAAATCTCAATCTCCTGAAGCTGGAGGTTCCTCCTGAGTTCTGTGATTATTATTTCAATATCAGGGTCAACAGGCAGGGAGTTTGCGCTTTTGCGGAGTTTCTCGATTTCTGAAACCTGAATGGTTACAGCGGGTCTGAAATCCTCAGGTTCTCTGAAAAGGAGGCTTTTGAAGTTTTCATCATCCTGGATATATGATAGCCTGTACCTGAACAGGAAACGGTCATAAAGAGCTTCCAGGCTTTCATCCTCTTCCGGAAGCTCGTTCGAAGCCCCGAAGACCGACAGCAGGGGGACATCGACTATCTCCCTTCCGTTATGGTATTTTCTTTCGTTCAGAATTGTCAGGAGACTGTTGAGGATAGCGCTGCTTGCCTTAAAAATTTCGTCCAGTAAAGCAATATGGGCAGTCGGGAGGCAGCCTTCGATATTTCTCCGGAACTCGTCTTCTTCAAGGGCTTTTAAGGAAAGCGGCCCGAAGAGTTCTTCAGGGGTTGAAAAGCTTGTTAAAAGGTAATTATAGAAGTTCCCGCCTTCAATTATCTGGCAGATACTTCTGGCAAGCTGGGTCTTGGCTGTACCGGGAGGTCCCAGAAAGAGCAGGTTTTCGCCTGAAAGGACAGCAAGGAGAGAGCCGTTGATTTCTGCTTCACGCTCTTTGAAGTAGTCTGTAAATTCGGATTTTATCTCGAGAAGAGTTTCTTTCAGGTTCAAGCCTCCCGGTTTTGTAATAGTTATGAGATAGTTCCGGGATAAAAGAGTTTTTAAGGGCTGTTTTCTGTCTGTTTTCTAGTCTTTAGCCTGATTCTATTTTAAATATTCTAATTCTGTTAAATGAAAATGAACTGAAGAATCTGCTTTTCGCAGATAACCAGGGGAAAAAAACAGTAAAAATATGAGTCTGTTCCAAAAAACGCATATGAAATAAGCATTTTCACAAAATTTCTATATTGGATTTTCAGAGTGAAACAGGCTTAAATAAAAAAAATGTAATTAGGTCTTATGTATGAGCTTGTCTCCCCGGTAAACCCCCTTGCTGTCCTGAGGTACACGGGACATCTTTTGCTGGTCTTTTCAGCAGTCCTGCTTGTCCCTATGCTTGCAGCATTTATTCTCGGGGAAACGGCTGCAGCCATAATCTATGGGAGCAGTGCCCTTATAACTGCGGGGACGGGGGTCATACTTCAGAAGATGCTTCCGGATTTTGAACTTGAAATAAAAGAAGCCCTGATCCTTGCAGCTATTACTTTTCCACTTTGCTCTTTAGTTAGCGCAGTGCCAATGGCGCTTTTTACCGGAATGCCTTTTATGGATGCTTTTTTCGAGTGTGTTTCGGGCCTGACAACAACAGGCTTGAGCCTTGCCCCGCCTTCTCCTACAAGGCTCTTTTTCTTCACCCGCTCCTGGCTGCAGTGGGTAGGAGGAATAGGAATAATCGTGCTTGTGCTTGGAATCCTTATCCGCCCGGGGACTACAGCCTTCAGGCTTTACAGAGTAAACTTCGGGGAAAGCCGGATTCGCCCCAGTGTAATTACAACTGCCAGGACACTTGGTACGGTCTACCTTGTCCTGAGTCTGCTCTCACTGATACTCCTGCTCCTCAGCGGCATGCCTTTTTATGAAGCGGTCTGCCATGCTCTGAGTGCGATTTCTACAGGAGGATTTTCAACGCAGACCGCAAGCATCGGAGCATATGGGGGCTTTTTGATCCCGTCCCTGATATCAGTTTCCTGCATAATGGGTGCAATCAGCTTTTCATTATATCCGGAAGTCCTGAAGGATCCCTGGACTCTTGTGAGAGATCCGCAGGTAAGATACATGCTCGGGCTTTCCGTGCTCGGGACAGCCCTTTTTGCTTTAACCCTTTCAGGGGGAGCAGGCGGGCTTGAACTTCTACACACGTTGCCAGACGCTGCTTTTCAGGTAGTTTCAGCTCTTACGGGAACCGGTTTTTCCACTATAGACATGGCTCCCCTTTCAGATGCTTCAAAAGGTTTTCTCAGTGCAATTATGTGCATAGGAGGCAGCATAGGCTCAACTACAGGCGGGATCAAGCTTTTCCGGTTGATTGTAATAGTGCAGCTCATAAGACTGGTTTTCTACCGCTTTTTTCTCCCCAGGGAAGCAATTACCCCTCTCAAGGTAAAGTCGCAGGTGGTTGATTCGGATGAAGTCTACCGCATCATGACCTATGTGCTGCTTTATTCAGGTGTGCTCGTGTTCTCAGCTTTCATTTTCATGCTTTACGGCATAAACTCAGCAGATGCTATTTTTGAGACTTCAAGTGCTCTGGCTACAGCAGGGCTGTCAACAGGCGTGACATCTCCCGGCATGCCGGCTCTCCTGAAGCTTGTGCTCTGTGCTGATATGCTGCTTGGAAGAGTAGAGATAATTCCACTCTTCATCCTGCTCCTGCCCAGGACGTGGTTTGAGAAAAAGAGTAAAACCGAAGAAAACATAGTCAAATCCGAAGAGAAAAGTGTCCAGGAAGATACAGCCTGAAGAAAATTTATTAGAGGAAGAGCGTAGAAGAGTGTAGAAAAGAGTAAAAGAAAGTAGGAAAGAGAATAAAAAGAAAATAAAAATAAAGAGATAAAAAAGAACAGAGATCAGGAATAGAAAAGGTCAGAATAAAGGAAAGAAAAGGTCAGAATAAAAGAAAGAAAAGGTCAGAATAAAAAGAAAGAAAAAAAACGAAAGGAAAGAAAAAAATGAGAGTAATCATTATTGGAGCGAGTTCCCTTGGGATGCACCTGACCCGCACGATGATCCAGCAGGGAAATGAGGTTGTCCTTATAGAAAAGGAAGAGGAAATTGCAAGGCAGCTTGCTGAAGAACTTGACTGCACCGTAATCAATGCCGAGGGCACCCATCCGGACATCCTTGAAAAAGCAGGAATGGATTCAACGGATGCAGTTGTGGCCTGCACCAACCATGACCAGGACAATATTCTGATAGGTCTGATTGCACAGGAAGCAGGAGTGAAAAGGGTCATTGTCAAGACCGACGATACAAAGTTTATGGAAATTGCAAAAAAGCTGGGGATTAGCTCTGCGATTAACCCACCTCATATCTCCTCAACCATTATTTCTGATACCCTGCGCGGAATTGATACTATTGAGCTGAGCAACCTTATAAGGGCTGACGTCCGCGTAATCAGCTTCATTACAGGGGAACAGCATTCCGGCAAAAGGATTTCTGAAATCCAGTTTCCAGAAAATACCGACTGTATCGGGCTTTACAGGAAAACTGACTTTATCCTTGCGCGAGAAGACCCGAAGCTTGAAGAAGGGGACGAGCTTCTCATAATTACACGTTCGGGGAATATAGACAGTATTTATGAGAAACTTCGAGAAACATAACCCGAATTGCGCCACCCGAGTTGCGCCGCCCGAGTTGCGCCGCCCGAGTTGCGCCGCCCGAATTGCGCCTCGGGAGTACGCGGTCCTTTTCGCTTCGCTCAAGAGGACTCTAAACGATGGGTTATGCAATTATCTTCATTTAAGAGGACAGAATTACAAATATCTCTTACCCGTACAACCTTATTCGCTGTATCAGGTCGTTTTTGTCACGCTCGCCGCAGGAGAGCGGCCTTTCCAAAAAATAGAAAAAAAGAAGAAAACGTG
>JBFHIK010000239.1:0-4691 GCA_041596555.1 Methanosarcina sp. | reverse complement strand
GGTAACTATTTCTTTCCTATCGTTTACCGATTTTCCATTGCTCCTTATCGGTGATCTGGTCAACCAGGGCTTGTTAGACAAGCCCCTTCCTCAAAAACCTGAGCCGTTAGGTGAAGGTTTTAGGGAGGGGTAATTGACTTAGTTGTGATGCATGTTGCTATAGTTTTTTCTTAGTTAATGGCGGGCCGGCCAAAGCTCTGCGCGGCGCGGAGATAAAAAACCAAAAGGTACCATTTTTGAGTATGCCGGACAATATCAACCAATTGATCAGGCGCCACTCAATTTTATCACTGAGTATTAATATTTTATCAGTAACCTTAAGTTCCTTTACCTTTAAACTTTTAGCTATCGGATCATAACTTATAAGGTCTTTAAAACCAGATTTATTTCATAAGGCTTTTTGATAAAGCTTATTCGAGAAATTAAATCTAAAAATGACTTTCAAGGAGTGTTTGTTCTGGAGCTTAGTTTTAAAGGTGGATGCAGAGAAGTAGGACGTTCGGGTTTGCTTGTTAATGGAGAAGTTCTGCTTGATTATGGTATAAAGGCTGGAGATGTCCCCGAATATCCCGGAAACGGCATGGAGCCAAAAGCCGTACTGATATCCCACGGGCATCTGGACCACTGTGGAGCTGCCCCTAACCTGATGTACCTGAACCCGGAAGTCTACATGACTCCGCCAACAGCAGAGTTTACCAACCTCTTAGGAAGGGATACCCTCAAGCTTGCAGAAACCACCCTTTCAGGCGTGGCTCCCTTTGACCCTAATGACCTTCAAAGGCTTAACCGGCTGGCCCAGAGAAAAGACTACGGGGAAACTTTTAAAACACACGGCTACAGCGCCTGCTTCTACAACGCAGGCCATATCCCGGGTGCGTCTGGAATCCACCTGGAATCCGAATCCGGAGAGAGCCTTTTTTATACCGGCGACCTCAACCTGCAGGAGACAAGGCTTGTGCCAGGTGCAGATAAGTTTCCTGAGGCTGATACGCTTGTTCTTGAAAGTACGTACTTCGGGGAAGAACATATCCCGCGAAAAGAAACCGAAGAGCGGTTTATTGAATCCGTTCTGGAGACTCTGGAAATAGGAGGTACTGCCATTATCCCGGCCTTTGCAATAGGCAGGACTCAGGAGATCCTTATGCTGCTTGACGCCCACGGAATCAGGGCTTATGTGGACGGTATGGGCAGAGATGTGTACAAAATCCTCAAAAAGTTTCCTGAGTATCTGAGAAATCCGGACCTCCTTGACAGTGCATTCGGACGTGCGATTTCTGTAAGAAACAAACAGCGAGAATCCATCCTTAAAGAGCCTTCAGTCATTGTCACTACAGCCGGGATGCTGAACGGGGGGCCGGTACTTTATTATCTGAGCCGCCTTTACAAAGACCCGAAATCAAAAATTCTGCTCACAGGCTATCAGGTTGAAGGTACAAACGGTCGGCTGGCCTTAAAACACGGAGTCATTGAAACCGATGGATCTGTCCTTGCCCTCAAACCCAAAATCGAGCAGTACGACTTTTCTGCCCACTGCGGAGACCAGGAGCTGAAACAGGTCGTAAAGGACTTCTGCAAAAAGGGCACTGAAAGGGTTTTTGCCATGCACGGAGAACGAACAGAAGCCTTTGCACAGTGGATTTCAGAGGAAATCGGCGTAGAAGCTTATGCACCCGCAAATGGGGAATCTTTCAGCTTTTAAAGGGGAAAAAGAAAATAGATTATAAGGCATGGATAAGGCTTGAATCAGATCTGGATAAGGCCTGAATCAGATCTGGATAAGGTTTCGTACGAAGCCTGCGAAATGCTTAAGCCTCGCGAATTCCAATTACCTGGATATGATCCTCAATCCTGAATCCGAAGTCCTTGAGACCCTTGCAAAGAGCATCCTCCTGGCTGCACGGACTGCCCCGAAAGCCAAAGGAGTAGACGACATAATAACTGCCCTTGTGGAAAAAGAGGATATTGAAAACCTTGCCTCGGCAATGGAAAAGCTGGCAGATAAAAAAGGCGAAGGCTTTGCTTTTCTCAACAGAGATGCCAGAAACCTCAGAAACGCAGGGGCTGCTGTCCTCATAGGAGTCAAAGCCAGCGGGGTAGCAGGCTTAAACTGTGGAGCCTGCGGGTTTAAAACCTGTGCAGAAATGCTGGGACAGCAGAAGGTGGAAGCAGATTTCAAGGGTCCAAACTGTATGCTCAAGTATGTAGACCTGGGAATTGCTGTAGGAGCAGCTGCTGCAAAAGCCAAGGATTTCTGTATTGACAACAGGGTCATGTATTCAATCGGTGCAGCAGCAAGGGTTTCCGGGTTGCTGGATGTAGATGTTGCTTTTGGAATTCCGCTGAGTGTGACCGGAAAAAATATTTTCTTTGATAGGAAGTAAATAGTGGAGAAACTAGTGGAGAAACTAGTGGAGAAACTAGTGGAGAAACGTACTGAAAAATAGAATCTGAGATCCGAAGAGCCTTACACCAGGCCCCTCCGCCTCTCACTTCTGTACTCTTCAAAAAGGCTCTGCAATTCGTCTTCCTTGGCTTTGTGGCGCTTTGCCCCGGCTTCTTTTTCCCAGGCATCAATTGCAGCTTTAAGCCCTTCCGGCTCAGCCATTGCAAAATCTTCAACCCTTTCAAGTGGGAGACCCCTTAATACCGGCACGTCTCCTTTAAAGAAAGTCTCTTCTGCGGCATGCGATATGTCTTCCGGAATAAGTACTGCTCTAATTTTGGCTTCCACAAGGATCTGGGCTGTTGCAGCACCGCCTCCGCTGGGATTTTCCAGAAAAACCACATCTTCTGGCTTGAGTCCGTACTTTTCCTGTGTTTCGGCAATTGATTCCTTTGTAAAAGCTGCAATAACCTTTACAGGGATACCTTCCCCACGGATTTCCATTTTCCGGATTTTACGCAGTTTGTTGCTCCTGCGCCTGAGTTCTTTTACGGTTTTATTTTTATTGCTGAGCTCTTTTTTCAGGTTTTCTATGGTGCTGTCCCTGATCCGGACCTCTTTAGATTTCCGGACTTCGCTGTAAGCTTCCTTTTTGAAGCCTTTTAACCTTGACTCAAGCTTTGAGATTTTTCGGTCTCTTGCAATAAGTGACTGTTTTAATTCTTCTACATAATCCTGCAGGTTCTGAATCTGTTCTCCCTGCCTCTGGACAGTCTCTCTCACTTTCAGGAGAGATTCGTCAACTACCCTTTCCCCGGGTTTTTCAGGAGCAGCCCTTGCCCCTGGTTTTTCAGGAACACTTGATGCAGCCCGTACTTTTTCGATTGCAGCTTCTATTGAATCTCCGCGGATTACATGAAGCTTTATCAGCTCAAGGTCTGCATTTTCAGGCGCTTTCTTTTCAATCCGCATAAAGACGTTCTTGTAGCTCCTGTAGGTGAGAAGAGCTGCAGTCAATGCATCCCTCTCGTGGTCATTGGAATAGCCGAAGGTTTTTCCAAGTGCAATTTTTTCTTCGGCAGAGACCTCAATTCCAGGGCTTGCAGGGACTGCGTTAAAGCTCCTCCGGATTTTTTCAACCGAGCCTGGCATTGGAGTGACATCGCTTGCAATTACTGCAGGTTTTCCATATTCGGCAATAAGCCTGACAACTTCATCAGGAGCTATTCCCCTGAAGCTTTTCAAATAGAGGAGGTCTCCATCGAGAGAAAGAATAGCTATGCCCACGGTAGTTCCAGGGTCGAGCCCCACGATCGTGAATTTACGCCCGGGGTTCTTCGGCTTCAGGGGGACATAACGAATTTTATCGCGTTCGACACTTCTCACACTTACCTGCGCATCGCTGCTTGTCATAGGATGTATTGGAATCTCTCCGCGCTTTGCATAGACTGTAAATTCGGACCTCACATAGCCTCCGAACCCCTTTACATTTACGGCTTCGAACCTGATGCCTTTTTCCCGTGAAAGGTCTCTGAGGGCATTTTCAATCTCCCGGCTCTTCTGAAGCACGGCACCGTGCACTTTTCTTCTGTATCTGTTCTGGCTCCAGCCTCCCCGTCCGAGGGAACGGGCTCTGCTGACTTTAATTCTCGTTATGTCTTCAAAAAGAGATACCTCATGCCCGACCCCAAGGTCTGCAAGCCGGGCACAGGCTTCAGCTTCATCATTAGGATTTTGGGGGTCAAAGGAAAGCCCGTGTTTCCGTGCAATCCTTACCAGAGGTTCCTGGTGGAGCCCGCCAGTGACCTGAACGAGTTTTACCTCATCAGGCAGGTGTTCCATAAGAGAAAGGAGTTCGTTTCTATCAGCCGCAAGCTCGAAAATGTTGTCAACGGCTATAATCTCCGGCCTCTCCCTCTGGATCAGATTAAATATCTTCTGGCGGCGGAGCATACTCTGATGGGAAACTTCTCCATCCCTCAGGATAGCCAGAGCATAACGAGGAAGTTCCTTTGCCCGTGGAGAACCCCGGGCGATATCAATTCCATAGATGATTCTGTTTTGCATGAACACCTATATTTTATCTCTGGTTGAATATATATTTATCTATTTCTTATTTTATTAATTAGATCTATATACTTGAGTAAAAAACAGGAGCTTAAGAAACAGGAAAATTTGTGACGGTTCCCCGAATAAATTCGCAGGCATCTATGGGATTGCACCAATGCTATGCCGCCCCAGAGCAAATATTGTTTATTCTCGCCATCAACGTTCAAACTTTTACCTATAGAACTCCTCTATAGAACCT
>JBFHIK010000238.1:0-4725 GCA_041596555.1 Methanosarcina sp. | reverse complement strand
GGGCTTTTAACAAAGGCAGGGTTTTCGGTTGAAATCCTGGCTGAAGATTCAGATATAAGTAAAAGGCAGTACGGAGGTCTGCCAGTTGAAAGCCTGAAATTAAAAGCCCGGGTATGAGTGAAGGTATGAGAAGTGATATTTCTCAACTTCTTTCTTTTTCAAATTCCATATGCTTATTTTTTTGATAAAGAGAATTAAATGGAAAAAAATTTGTCAGCAAGATTCCTCAGCAAGATTCCTCAGCAAGATTCCTCAGCAAGATTCCTAAGAAACTATGCTTCAATAAGTATATCCATTAATCTATTTATATTACTATCCAATTATTATTTTTAATGATCTGAATACTTTAGGCTTGATTTTCTGAAGGTAGGTTCCCTCTTGAATACGAAGAACAGGGTGATAGGGTTCGGTCTCTTTGAGGTGAAATTACTGAAAACCATAAGATCCGTAAAAATCGTTTTTGCAATAGGTTTTTTACTTTTGTTGCTTAGCTCAGGCTCCGCGACTGCCAGAAGAATCACTGTGGGGAGTGAAAATAAAGATTTTTCTTCAATTCAGGGGGCTGTAAACGCTGCCGAGCCCGGAGATACGGTTTATGTGTATAATGGGCTTTACCTGGAGAACATATATATTGACAAAGAAATTTCCGTTCGTTCAATCTCCGGAAAGCCTGAAATATACATTGTAACGACAAAAAACCCTCATGAACATGTATTTCATGTAATTGCAAATAACGTAACTATAAGTGGTTTTTCAATAAATGGCGCTAATGATACTCAGAAAGCCGGCATTTATCTGGAGAATACACAGGGAGTTATGATAAGCAACAACAATCTTTCCAGTAATCGCCTGGGAATCTATCTGGACTCTTCTACTACCAATATGTTGAATCTAAATGATGTTTCTGAAAATGAGGTGGGCATTTTACTCAATGCTTCAAAGGACAACTGGATTATCAATAACAGGGTAAAAATGAACAGCCTGGGAGGAATTTTTCTTGAAGCTTCTGATGGAAACCGCTTAAAGGAAAATCTGTTGCATTTTAACACAGAGTACGGTCTTATGCTCGCAAATAGCAGTAAAAACCTCATTTACGATAACTATTTTCAGAACTCCGAAAATGTTGGCTATGCAGGAAACAACTTAGAAAACGTCTGGAATATGACTATGAGCAGGGAAATAAATATTGTAGGAGGACCATTTATCGGCGGAAATTACTGGGCAGACTCTGAAAGCACTGCCATGTGCGTTATTGAAGATCTGGATGACGATGGCTTCTGCGATGCATCCTATGATCTGGGGGAAGGCAATATCGATTATATGCCTCTTATACGCCGTCCTCCACTCTTCCAAAATAATGAACGTTCCCTCACGGTTTCTCTGTTGGGATTTGCCTTATTTGTATTCGCTCTCGGAATATTTATCATAAAAAGGGTAATGGGTTGGGTAGGAAACGATTTTCAAGAAGATAATAAGTGAACTATAATGAAAACAAGTGAACTAAAGTGAACTTTTAAAAGGGTAACAAATGGAGCCAGTGAACCGGACTCAGTAAATCGGACTCATTGAACCGGACTCCGTGAACCGGACTCAGCAAACCCGGAAAACTACAAGTTCTCACTTTTTTACTCAATCAGCTTCCCCGGGCAAAGCTTATTTAATGGCTTTCTTAATATACTGTTAGAATCATCGCATTTTTAAGTGCATCTGATCTGGTTTTATCTAGTTTGATCTGGTTATTTCAAAAAATTCTTTCAAAAACTTCTCAACTTCAAAACAATCTATCTATTTATATAGAGTATGGTATACTTAAATTAGATTTATTTTATTAACAACTAAAGGAGATGACAGGATTAAGTCGATAATTCTTGCAGGCGGCTCAGGGACGAGACTCTGGCCTCTCAGCCGGGAAATGTATCCCAAACAGTTTTTAAAATTTGGTGAAGCTTCTCTTTTCCAGGAGACAGTGCTTCGATGTCTTGAGGTTTCAGATATTTCGGAGATTTTTGTGGTAACAAACGAAGCCCAGAAATTTTTCGTGATAGGACAGATCAAAGAAATTGGATACTCGATTACTCCGGAAAATGTCCTGATCGAGCCTGAAGGCAAGAACACCCTTCCTGCAATCTTCTTTGGAATGAAAGAGATTGAACAAAAATTCGGGAATTCAATCGTAGGGGTATTTTCCTCTGATCATGTGCTTGACATAGCTGCAATGGCAACGATTTCTTCAGCTGAAAAGCTGGCTTCGGATTATCTGGTCACTTTCGGGGTTATTCCTACATTCCCTCATACAGGATACGGCTACATTAAAGCCTCCGAGTCCTGCGAGCCCGGGTACAGGGTTTCGGAATTCAGGGAAAAGCCGGATTTTGAAACCGCACAAAAATACATTGAAGAAGGCTGCCTCTGGAATAGCGGGATGTTCCTCTTTGAGACAGGGCTCTTCTTTGAAGAAGTCAAAAAACACGCGCCTTTGGTTTTTGCCGGCTTTGAGAAAGGGGGTAATATTAATGAGATTTATGCGTGTCTGGATAAGGTTTCCATTGATTATGGTATAATGGAAAAGTCAGACAGAGTCGCTGTTGTAAAGCTGGGCCAGAAATGGAGTGACCTTGGAAACTTTGCGGCAATTTATGATGAACTGGAAAAAGATTCAGTAGGAAACGTGGTCCATGAATGCGACCCCATGCTTCTAAACTCTAACGGAAATCTGGTTTATTCAAAATGCGGTAAAATCGTTTCCCTGATTGATGTTAAGGACATGGTTATTGTTGACACAAGCGACGCCCTTTTAATATGTCCCCAATCAAGCAGTCAGAAAGTAAAGGAAATAGTCTCCGACCTGAAAAGCAGGAACGATGAAAGAGCATTTATCGGGCAAACAGTCTATCGGCCCTGGGGTTCATATACGCTACTTGACTCATCTCCCGGCCATAAGATAAAGAATATTACCGTGCTTTCGGACCATAAATTAAGCCTGCAACTGCACTACCACAGGAGTGAACACTGGGTGGTTGTAAAGGGCATGGCCTGTGTGGAAGTGAATGGTAACAAATGTTTTTTGAGGCCCGGGGAAAGTACGTTTATCAGGGCTGGAGAAAAGCACAGGCTTTCGAATCCTGGGAAGGTTCCGCTGGAGATTATTGAGGTACAGTTAGGAGAGCTCGTGGATGAAGGGGACATTGTCAGGTTTGATGATGAGTATGGGAGACACTGAGCAGGGCGACACCAGGGCATAAACGTAAGTTTGGGAAGGCATAAACTTAAATTTCTGGAGATGGACGGGTTTAAAGGGAGGTGAATTGCACGAGCCTGGAATCGTGTGACCCGTCCTTCCAATAAACTTTTAACAGTAACATTGTTGTATGAGGGCTCTTTTTCTTTTTGGAAGTTCTACTCCGCGAATGCGGATGTATTCTTAAAATTTTTATTTCTTTGGGGTTATTGCAATCCCATCTGCTTTCCGATCTGTATTATTTCACTCCGAATATTGGTGTCAAGTTTTAAGAGCAGGAGAACGTACAAAATAGCCCCCAGTATTACTGGGATTAGTGTAAGCCATATGTTTGATAGAGGCACTAAAATCCGATAACATCCCACCCCCAGTCCCATTGCTATAGTTGCTATAACGATATTTTTTATTTCCTGGTATTCAAGTCTAACGTGAATAATACGTTTCAATGCCAGGTGTGCAAGCAAAGAGTTCAGGATCATGGTAATAAGAGTTGCAACAGCTGCTCCGAGGATCCCAAGGACCGGGATCAACATGAAATCAAGGATTATATTTGCGGTTGCTGCGATTGCGGTCACTTTAAATGATTCTTTTGGGTGGTTCAGAGCATTCAGATACATGGTTTGCAGAAACATAAACACATTTACAAGTTGCACCGCCAGCAGCACGTAAAAGGTCTGCGTGCCCCGTGCAAAACCTTCCCCATAAAAGAAATAGAGCATTTTATCCCCTAGTATAATCCCTCCTACAAAAACAGGCACTGCAAGCAGCAAAGAATATGTTATGCCTTTTCCAAAGGCATTCTCTGCCATTTTTAATTCTCCGTTTGCATTCCAGTTGCTCACTTTTGGGAAGAGTACCGTTTTCATTGCGAGTGTTGTAAAGGTTGCAGCTGTTGTAAATTGAAATGCTACCCTGTATATCCCAACATCGGCGGTTTCTAAAAACTGTCCTATAATTATTGTGTCGGCATAGCTGAATACGAGGCTTCCGCTTGAAGCTAAAAAAATCCAGAAGGAATATGAAAATATGCTTTTCAAATGCCTGGTATTAAATCTTTTAAGTCTGAGGTCCAAAAAACGAAATCCTATTACAGTGGCGGCGATCATCCCAAAAATAAAGCCTCCGGCAAGCCCGTTTGCCCCGAAGCCCAGGTATACGGCAATAACCTGAAAAACCGTACATCCTGCACTGCTTATAAACCCACAGGTTTGATTTAATCCCACTTTCCCGGAGCCGTAGTTTCCATTTGAAACACTATTCCAGAAAATCCCGATAATTAAAGCTATGAATAGCCATGAATACGTTCCAGATTGATCAATGTTCTCAAGGAATGACCTGGCAAAAAGGAGTACAATTATAGAAACTCCTACAAGAAAGATCCTCAATACAAAAACAGCTGTGAAATATTCGTTTTTTTCTTTTCCTTCGCTGATCCTCTTAACTGCTGCTCCTCCCAAACCCCCATCCAGGATCAGGGTTAAGGTGCT
>JBFHIK010000237.1:0-4730 GCA_041596555.1 Methanosarcina sp. | reverse complement strand
GTTGTAACAAGTACGGAACCGTCACAGTTGGGGATCAACTGGGCTACACTCAGGGGTTCGTCTCCCGTTCCCGGAGGAAGGTCGATAATCAGAAAGTCAAGTGCTCCCCAGTAAACTTCTTCAAGGAACTGCTTGATTGCCCCCATTTTAGCTGGCCCTCTCCAGATTACAGGTGAGTCTTTGTTTTCGAGCAGAAAACCAATGGACATTATTGAGAGATTGGGAAGCACCTGAATAGGGACAATTCCTTCTTCATTTACCTCAAGTTTTGCGGACTCCAGTCCAAAGATAGTAGGGACAGTCGGGCCGTGGATATCACAATCCAGAAGACCTACCCTGTGCCCGCGGAGGGCAAGCCCGACAGCGAGATTTGCGGCAATTGTACTTTTTCCTACTCCGCCTTTCCCGCTCATTACCATTATTTTTCTTTTGATACGCCTGAGGTTGACTACTATTTTGGGCTCATCGGGTTTTTTCGACAAACTTTCCAGTGGTTGAACTTTATCTTTCATTTTTTATCGCCTGTGTATAATTTCCGCATTTTCAGTTTATCCCTTATTATTTGTTTCTTTTACGCGCCAAGATCTTCATTAGTGTCAGAACATTTTGTACTGATATAGTTGCCGCCTTTTATTTCGATTGCTTTTCCTGTGCTTAGAGCAATAGCTACTTTCATTCTGGCGTTTTTCAGGTCTTCCCAGAATGCTCTCCTTGATATCCCAACCCTGGCGGCTGCGTCCTCCTGCCTGAGGCCTTCTATATCCACAAGCCGCAGGGATTCGAGTTCTTCTACTGTCAGGGACATCACTTCAAGATCCGACATCGGGACCCCTCGCGGTTTGAAATATGTGACATCAGGAGTTTGCTCAACACGCCTTGGACATTTTGGTCTTCCTCTGCACTTTTTCATAGGTTACTTATGCACATTGTAGAGTAAATATATAACCATTTCTCTTTTCAAATGGAAAAGTATAAATATTTATACTCATATGTGTGAAATTGTACTTTCTATATCTCTGACTTCTCTGTGTTTGTGCGGGGTTGATATGCCTCCACTTTCTTTGAATAATTTACCGAGAACTGTATATTTTGAGAGTCAGCGGATTTTATATTGGAGCATAAAAATATGAAAATCTGCATAAGTGCCAGTGGAATGGATCCTTTTTCTGAAGTGGACCCTCAATTCGGAAGATGCAATTATTTTGTGATAATTGATCCGGAGATCGGGTCAGTAACATCAATCAAAAATCCCGGTTCGGAAGCCTCCGGTGGCGCAGGAATTCAGGCCGCAGAGGCAGTTGTGGGTGCAGAGGTAGACACTCTCTTAACGGGAAGTGTGGGGCCGAATGCTTTCTCCATACTATCTGAAGCAGGTATTGAAACCCACTCTGGAATCAGAGGTACGGTAGCCTTTGCCCTTCGAGAATATCAATCCGGAAAGCTTGCTCTCCTTGAGAACCCGAATGCTTCGACTCATAGTGGTATGAATAAGAGTTGAGTTAAAGGTTCGAACTGAGGTTAAAGGTTCAAACTAAGAACAAAATATCAAAAATCCAAAAAATTTTGTAACAATATTTTATGTGAAATATTTAGAAATATGTAAAACGTCTTAAAGTTTAAAAGGTGACCTGTATGAAAGTATGTATACCCACAAAAGATAATAACGGCATGTCAGGGGCTGTAGAGCAGCACTTTGGAAAGGCTCCCACTTATACAATCCTGGATACAGACAGTGGAGAAGTTTCTGTGATCCCCAATACCAGCGAGCATATGGGAGGAGTAGACCTGCCGCCTGAGTTCCTCCATAAAAATGGGGTTGAAATTATGCTCTGTTCAGGCCTGGGGTACAAAGCTGTCAAGATGTTTGAGTCTTATGGAATCGATGTTTTCGTGGGTGCCGGAGGTACGGTTCAGGATACGATCGACGCCTGGAAAGCAGGCCAGCTCTGTAATGCCAGTGCCGAAAATACCTGTGCAGAACACGGGCACGATGACTCCGGACACGCCCATCATCACTGATGGATGCTCAGTTTATGTGCAGGATTAGAAGGCTCAGCTCATGAAAATTGCAATTGCAAGCGGTAAAGGCGGCACAGGAAAAACCACAGTTGCAGTAAACCTTGCCCTTGCTCTCAAAGATGTGCAGCTTTTTGACTGTGATGTGGAAGAGCCTAATTGCAACCTGTTTCTGGGTTTTGAACTGGAGCCCGTAGAAGAAGTAACCTGTCTGTTCCCGGAGATCAATCCTGATAAGTGTACTCTTTGCGGTAACTGTGCTGATTTCTGCAGGTATAATGCTCTGGCTGCCCTTCCCAAAAAAATCTTGCTCTTTCCCTCCCTCTGCCACGGTTGTGGCGGCTGCAGCTTTGTCTGTCCGGTAGGAGCTATAGAAGAAAAGTCCAGGTCTATCGGAATAATCGAAAAAGCATCATCTGACGCCCCTATCACATTTTTCCATGGTGTCCTGAACATAGGGGAAGCTATGGCAACGCTGGTCATCAGGTCGCTTCAGCGGCACATTGATGAGAGCAGACCTGCAATCATTGATTCTCCTCCCGGAACGGCATGTCCCGTCCTTGCAGTTCTGGGGTGTGCTGATTACTGTGTGCTTGTGACAGAGTCTACTCCTTTCGGTTTTCATGATTTCCTTCTTGCCCTGGAAGCGGCAAGAATTCTTAAGGTTCCTGTGGGAGTCGTTCTCAACCGGGACGGGCTTGGGGATTCAAGGGTGGAAGATTTTTGCAGAGCCGAAGGAATTCCTATTTTGCTTCGTATTCCTAACGATAGGAGGATTGCCAGGCTCTATTCTGAAGGGATCCCCTTTGTTAAGGAAATGCCCGAGTGGAAGGAAAAGTTCGAAGAGATGTTCAAAACGATAGAAGCACTGGCTTGCAAAAGTACGGGGGTACAATGAGGCAACTGGCTATTATTAGTGGAAAAGGTGGGTGTGGAAAGACCACCCTTACAGCTGCTTTTTCTTCTCTCTCTGGAAATACTTTACTTGCAGATTGTGATGTTGATGCATCCGACCTGCCTCTGATCCTCAAGCCTAAGGTACTTAAAACAGAGGATTGCCTGGGACTGGAACTTGCTTCCATTGACCTGAAACTCTGTACTGGCTGCGGCATCTGCCGGGAAGTCTGCAGATTCGGAGCAGTCCTTGAAAACTTCACGATAAATCCGTATAGCTGCGAAGGCTGTGCGGTCTGTACTGTCGCCTGCCCTGAAAACGCGGTGTCCCTGATGCCAAGAGTTTCCGGGCAGGCAATTTCCTCCATAACCCGTTTTGGGCCAATGGCTTATGCAAAACTGGGCACTGGAGAGGAAGCAAGCGGAAAACTTGTAAACATGGTCCGAAAAAGGGCCTTAGAACTTGCAGATAGATACTCCTGTAAATTCATTCTCATTGACGGTCCTCCCGGCACTGGCTGCCCGGTTATGGCAGCAATTACCGGAACAGACCTTGTCCTTGTGCTTAGCGAACCCACTGTTTCCGGACTCCATGACCTGAAACGGGCAATCGAACTTACCGCACATTTCAGAATCCCGACTGTTGCCTGCATTAACAGGTACGATATCAACGAGAAAAAGAGCCTTGAAATTGAGGCTTTTTGCAGGGAAGCCGGAATTCCTCTTCTTGCCTGTTTGCCTTATGCAGACATAACTACAGAGGCAATGATGGAGGAAGAAACTGTGATCGAATATGCCGCTCATTCCGGGGACTCCGGGGCTGTAGAGTTTGCAAATATTATCCGTAACCTCTGGGCAGAGATCGAAATGAGGCTTTTAGACACTTCCTAATAAGAAATGTATCCAAAAACCCTTCAGAGCAGGGGACCTTAACTTCCCCGAATAAGCTAACTGAAAAATTAGAGAGTCAAATAATATCGCAAATGTTAATTAATATCGAAGTCTGTTCTTTTAATATTATTCGTAAATAGTTAATAACTCAAGTAGTAATTCGGTAGCAAGTTCAATACGTAGTTGATGAGGGAATAAAATGGATTATAATCAACTTGCAGAGAAACTGGTCAAGTTACTTGACCTCAGATACGAACCGGTGGCAGTGAAAGTTGTTAAAAAAGGAGAGCCTATACCCGAAGGGTATCAAGAGCCCGAGAAAAACCTCAGGCACTGTCAGTCTATTATGAAAGCCAGGAAAGGGGAATCTTTCATAATTCCTGCAGGTAAACATGCCTGCGTGGTAGGGGCTTCAAGCCTCGGAATTATTCCTACACCTGAAAAAGTGGCTTCAGGAGAGTTCCACCATAACCTGGGAATGTTTGACAGCGTGGAGGCGGCGGCTGAAATGATCGCAAAGCGCCCCGCTTTTGAGCCTGAAAGCAGAATTGCAACCATTGTAGGGCCTCTGAAGGATGCAAAGGTCGATCCCGACGTAGTTATTCTTGTGGACAGGCCGGAAACCATTTACTGGATCATCCCGGCAAGTACCTATTACAAAGGCGGAAGGGCAAACTTCAGCAGTGCAGCTTTTCAGGCAACCTGTGCCGACACAACCATCCTGCCAAGCCTGACAGGAGAAATAAATCTCTCTTTAGGTTGCTTCGGGTGCAGGAAAGCCACTGACATCGAAAATGATGAAATGCTTATAGGGATTCCTTTCAACAAGCTTGAAGAAATTGTTAATTCCCTTGAAAAACTCTATGCAGGTCCGTTGCCAAAAGCAAGGCATAAATAATCCTTGATTTTTTACTTTTTATTTCTTATTT
>JBFHIK010000236.1:0-4736 GCA_041596555.1 Methanosarcina sp. | reverse complement strand
CAAAGAATACTTCCCTGGACCCCGAAAACCGTTTTTTAATTCACAGATAAATATCGGACGTATCCGCCAGCTTGCCTGGCGGCCCTGCAAAAAAAGTAGAAAAAAAAGTAGAAAAAAAAGTAGAAAAAAAAGTAGAAAAAAAAGAAAGATAAAAAGAGAAGAAAGAAACAAGAATTGAAATCTCCAGTAAAAATCAATAAAAACAGACGGGTAAAAGAGTGTTTTTCAGGTATATTTTTATCCTGTTCGGACTGCACACCCTACTATATTTTTTAGTAGTCCGCTTGAGCGAATCTTCCTGCTAAAACCCATCAAATAGTCCTCTTGAGCGCAGCGAAAAGGACCGCGTACTCCCGAGGCGCAATTCGGGCGAGGCGCAATTCGGGCGAGGCGCAATTCGGGCAGCGAAAAGGACCGCGTACTGTTGCGATTACATCGCAACTCCCAGAAAATCTTCGATTTTCTGAGATCCCAAAGCGCAATTCGGGTGCCGATGCGAAACTCGGGCAGCGAAAAACAAATTCCCATGCTGATAACCTTACCTATCCCTTTTATATAAAAGAAAACCAGATTTTTCAGTATGCAGGAAGAAAAGGAAAAAGAACTCACAGCTTATTGCGGGCTTTACTGCGCTGACTGTATCCACTTTCAGAATAAACACAGTAAACTTGCGGGGCAGCTGAAAGAGGCACTTGAGAATATAGACTTTCAAAGCTATGCCAGCATAAAAAGTCCTTTTGGTTCGGAATTTCAGCAGTACGATGCGTTTCTTACCGTGCTTGAAGCCCTTATATGCCACTCCTGCTCTGAAGGCTGCCGAACAGGAGGCGGGTGCAGTGAAGAAACCTGCCAGATAATTCAGTGCTGCAGGGAAAAAGGCTACGAGGGTTGCTGGGCCTGCGGGACTTTTGAAGCATGTGAGAAGTTAGATCACTTAAAACCCCGCTGTGAAGCTTCAGTAATGCATAACCTCAAAGAAATCAGGGAAAATGGTTTTGAAGGCTGGAGCAAGCGCCGCAGGCCTATTTATAACTGGCAGCAGGCATGACCGAAGAAAAATCTCGAAGGAAGGGCACAAAGAAAGAACGAAAACAGAAAGAATGGAAACCTAAAATAGCCCTAGAAGAAGTAATCATATTTAATGACACATCAAATGTGCTCGAAAAACGAGTTTGATTTTTGAAAAATGAGTTTATGGGATTCCTATGGCACTTCAAGGCGATAAAACCTCACCAAACGATGCAAAAATCGCAGCATTCACTAACCTGCCAGTAATCAAAGATTATTACCTTATCCTGGGCGGTGGAAAAATTGGCACTGATTTTCTTCGATACGCCCGCAAGAACAGGTTTCCCTTCGTGCTTGTTATCGACAGGGACGAAAATACCCCTGCATCAGGAGAAGCTCAGGTTCTTAAAACCAGGAGCGAACTAGTAAATCTTCTGAGGAAAAAAGCAAAAATTCCCCCTCAGAAAGAGGCAAAAGAAAACTATCCCGGGGTAGAAAAAGAACGTAAAAGAGAAAATAAGGAATCAGAAGCCTATTTTTATGAAATGGATATGCACAGCATTCCTTATCTCTTCAGCTCTGGCTATTTTCACCTTTATCCAGATTTTCAGGCTCAGCCTTTTTACGTTCAGAGAGGTCAATGAAACTCTCAACAAAATAACCGTTTCCTCCTATTGAGACGGGCACAACATTTATGAGGATTGGTATGGACGTTCCTCTGGCTTTGAAAAGTAAACCATCAGAGAGGTCTCCAGCCTTGTCCAGGAAAAGAGAAGTACACCCTTCTCCCCCGGAGATTAACTGGTTGCAGACCATTCCTATAAGTTCCTTTTCGGAATAACCCGTAGTTTTCAGTGCAGCCGGGTTTGCCTCCACAATTTTTCGAGAGGAAGCTTCGATAAGCAGAATACTGCAAAGTGTATTGTCAAGGATGGTTTTGAATTTTTCTTGTTTCTCGTGCTCCCATCTTTCTGTATTTTTCATTTCAGTAACATCCTTGGCTACAATCTGAATAATATTATTTTTTCTGTCGATAAGGGACAGGCTAAATTTGAGATCAATAATTCCTCCTTCAGGTTTCTGACACCTCATTTCAAAGTGAGCAGAAGCCTGCTTGAAGGTTTCTTTAAGTGCCTGTTGAAGCTCAGGAAGGTACTCAGAAGGAATGACGGACATTAGAGACATATTAAGTGGGCTCACCTGCCCAAAACCGAAAATATCGCAACCTTTTTTATTGATATCCATGACCTTTTTTCCATCCGAAATAATAACAACGTCATTGGACTGCTCAAATAGAGCCCTGTACATCAGATCTTTTTCCCTGAGCCCATCTTCTGCTTCCCTGTAAAGTGTAAGGGTACTTTCAAGTTCCATCCATCTTCTGAGGGAAAATATCCCCATTCCAAAAGAAGCATATATCGAAAGAATGAGCAGGAGTCCCGCCCCCTCATGATTGAAATTTTCAACAAACAATATGACAGATTCAAAAAGATTATAGTTAGAAGCTGCAATTGTAAATATAAAACCCAGAACCAGAATAAGTATGAGTTCGTTAGATCTTTTTGTGAACGGTGAATTTAAAATATTTTCCATCCCACATACCCCTTAAAAAACCCAAACCTGTGTGAACCCCTCAAAATACCGGGCATCCATCTGTACACGTATCAAATATTGATTTGAATCTGCCGATGTTAATGGGCTTTATGCCAGTGGGTTTTGATAGATCCCCGCTGCCTGCCTTTAAGAACCTGCTCTCATCTCCCTTTAAAGCACAAGTTGTAAGGGCAATTAAAGGCATCCTCCGGATTTCAGGGATTTTTTTGATCCCTTTGAGGACTTCAAGCCCGTCGCCTGGCAGCTGTATGTCACGAAGTATGAGATCTAACCTGTTTTCCCTGGCAATTTTGAGAGCTTCAAACATATCCCCGGCTTCTCTACTCTCATAACCAAAAGTAGTACGTTCCATAACTGCAGGACTATCCTCAACTACAAGTATACTTTTCATTTCCATTACCCCTCAATCTACATTTATTAAGAAACCTGGCAAAATACAGATGCATCTGGTAAATTGACTATGTTTTCCAAGCCATGAACTGAAGATCTCAATAGATGATTCAATCAGTCCATATAACGAACAAGGGGGTTGTATAATGGATTGTATATCCTTTAAGATGCCAGAGCTAAAAGCAAAGAGTATTTTTGGCAGACTCAGTTAGACAATTACATTAAGTACCCTATCGTTTACCCCAATTTGGAATACTTACCAGACAGTAGGTTAAATATTTTAATCGTTTTCCCCAAATAGGATTGAGTTTATGAAGTTTAAAAGTTAAAAAGTAATTGTACTCAATACATATAAAAACTTTGTTTGTTGTCAGGAAAAAGCCGGATCAACAGGTAAATAGAATTGGTTTTCTTAAAAAAATAAACGATGTTTTTCAGAAAACAGGAGAGTCATAGGAGAATAACAGAAAAATAACCGGGACTGGCTAAGAAAGGCTGAAGAAAGAATGGAGATGGGCTGAAGGATAAACAAAGGTTGACCGGGGATTGACCGGGGAATAACTTAAGAACAACTGGAAAATAAACTAAGATTAACCCGGAAAAAATCTCCACCTAAATCTAAAGAATCAAAGTTACACTGGCATCTCCCTCCAAAAGCAACGGGGTATGTTCGCACTCCAGATCCAAATTCAGTTAAAGAAAAAACAATCCAACACACTTTAGCTTAAGTAGAAGTTAACAGCCAAAAAATGGAATTGATAAATTACATATTATCATTAACGTTTATCGGGGAAGTTTTCCATCCCAGCAGCAAGCCAGGGTATTCGACGGAATAAATTAGGTAAATATAAATATAAAGTTAGTTCAAATACTGTAACACTTTAGCGATCAAATTAAAGAGGTAAAAGTTGAAAATGTTGAAGGTGAAACACTCCAAAAATACAGTCTACATTAGTCTTTAGTACAGGATAAATATAGAACCCTATACTAATTTTGAAATTTTTAACCTGAACATATTTTTTGCTTTGAGACAATTTTTCACTTAATTAAATTAATATAAGTGTAAAGAAGTATTGAATTTCAGAAGTGACTACAACTTTTTAAAATCATCTGAGAATTGATGTCAGTACATTGAATATTTAGTTTCAAACGCAAGGAGAACCCCCATGAAAGTACTGCTTGTAGACGACGATCCCTTATTTTTAGATCTATCAAAGACATTCTTAGAAGTTTTCCACGATATACTCTCTGATACTGTGGATTCTGCAAGAGAAGCTCTCAAGATGTTAGAGAAAGACTCCTATGATGTGATAGTCTCGGACTATGATATGCCTGCTATGAATGGTCTCACTTTCCTGAGGACTATCCGCGATAAGAGAATCAACATTCCTTTCATTCTATTTACGGGAGTTGGAGAAGAACTTATGCACCAGGCAACGCAAAATGGTGCAAATTCTTTCATTATGAAAATGAGTGACCCAAAAACTCAGTATTCAGAGTTGTCAAAACGAATCTTGCAGGTTGTAAAATAGCAGCACAACCATTGATCCAAATTCCTAATAACCATTTTTTAACTTTTTCTATCCACATGTCTTTAGATTCAACATTCCTCTCTTTTTATTGCCTCCAGGAAGTGGGGAAGGGATATTCTGGATATTGTCACAAGGAACGAAATGAGGCCATCTCAGGACATTTCGAGCTTTCGACAGCAAGCACTTAGCTTT